>JAGCAK010000019.1 GCA_017652745.1 Lachnospiraceae bacterium | reverse complement strand
ACGCATTTGAGCTGATCGCAGAAGGAATGCATCATGAGGCTCCTTCTCATCTTCCGAATGCTGTGCGTGCTTTCTGCGTTTTGGCAGAAAAAGCAGGATACAGCATTCGGAAGATGAGAAGGAGCCTCATGATGCATTCCTTCTGCGATCAGCTCAAATGCGTAATTCAGAAGTCCATCACCGGCCAGAATGCCAAACGCTTCTCCAAATTTAGCATGCGTGGTCAGATTCCCTCTGCGGTACATGTCATTATCCATTGCAGGAAGATCATCATGACACAGGGAATAGGTATGAATGCATTCAATGGCAGCCATAAACCGATGTAAGATCTCCGGTTCCTTTTTATCGTTAACAAACACATGAAAAGCAGTCTGCATCATCAATGGACGAAGACGCTTACCTCCTGCCAGAACAGAGTAATTCATGGCATTAACGATCAGCTGATCATACTCTCCTTCTTTCGGCAGAAATGACTCTACCACCGTATTGATTTGATCTGTTTTTTTCTGCAGGGATTGTTTATCCATTATTCTGTCACTTTCTTGATGTCACATTCCACTTTCTCAATCTTCTGATTGCAGAACTCAACAAGAGAAAGCCCCTGTTTATAAAGGCGGAAAGTCTCCTCTAAAGGAAGCTGTGAAGTTTCCATCTTTTCGATCAAACCATCCAATTCTTCAAAGGCTTCTTCCAATGACATTTCCTCATTGATTTTTGTTTCTTCATTCATATTGAACCTCTTTTGTTGAAATCACTTTGGCCTGTGCAATGCCATCTGCTACAAATAAATTGATCTGATCATCCGGTGCGATCTGTTTAATGCTTCGCAGTGTTTTTTCTTCTTTATCTGTAACAAAAGCATACCCTTCTGAAAGCCTTTTTAACGGAGACAGGCCTAGCAGATGCTCAGAGCGGACAGTCAGTGCTTCCCGGGAATTTCTCAGGACTCTTTCCATTTTGTCCTCCAGCCTATCTGCCAGATCTGTCAGAAGCTGCCGTTTTTGCAGCAGCTGGTTCTGAGGGGATAATGTTTCAATCTTCAGACCGTATTGCTTGGTCAAATGTCTTACCTGGTCGATCTTACTGGACAATGACCGATAAAACGAATATTGATAATCTGCCAGTTCTTTTTCAAACAGCGCCAGATCAAATACCGCAAGCTCTGCAGCAGCACTTGGTGTTGGGGCTCTTAAATCAGCAGTAAAATCTGCTATTGTAAAATCTGTTTCATGACCGACTGCAGAAATAACCGGTTTGGAACATTGAAAAATGGCCTGTGCAACTATCTCTTCGTTAAAAGCCCATAAGTCTTCTGCAGATCCTCCACCGCGGCCTATAATGATGACATCCACATCTGTCTGATCCAGGTAATGGATGCCCGCAGCAATGCTCTCTGCAGCGCCTTCCCCCTGGACTTTAGCTGGATATAGAAGAATCTGGCAGTAAGGATTTCTCCGACTGGCCACATTGTATATATCACGGATCACCGCACCCGTTTCCGCAGTGACTACTCCGATTTTTCGGGAAAAACGGGGAACTGGTTTTTTGTATTCATCGGAAAAGTACCCCATTTCCATCAATTTCTTTTTCAGTTCCTCAAACCGGGCAGCCAGATCGCCTTTTCCTGCTTCCTGGATTCCCTTTGCATATATCTGATAACGTCCACCGGCTTCATATACAGATATATTTCCTTGAACAATGACCTGCATTCCGTCTTCCAGGCGGAAAGACAATGCTCTTACATCATTTTTCCACATAACACCCGGAATCACGCCGGACTCATCTTTCAGGGAAAAATAAACATGACCGGTAGAATGGTATTTACAGTTCGACAACTCTCCTCGTACAAAAATATTCCGCAGGATAAAATCATCCTCCAGAAGACCTTTTATATAAGAGTTGACCTGTTTTACGGTATAGATATTTGTCTTACTGCTCATTTTTAACGACCTTAGCTAAGATGCCGTTAACAAAGGAAGGACTGTTCTCCTCCCCATAGTTTTTCGCCAGCTCTACTGCTTCATTAATAGCAGTGGACACCGGTACGTTATCATCATATTGAATCTCATAACAAGCAAGACGCAGGATCGTAAGATCCACACGCGACATTCTTTTAACCTTCCATCCGACACTGATACGGTTTAAAAGAGCATCTATCTCGTCTGATAATTCACAAATGGCAAGAACCTTATTGGCAACTGCCTGCTTCTCTTCATCTGTGAAAGCATCTTCCCCATCAAAAAAATCTTTGATCTGTTCCGGCATATCCTGCCTGGAATAGAAGTCAAGGCGAAACAATAGTAAAAATGCTGCTTCCCGTAATTGAGTCCTTCTGTCTGTTTTCATAAGAGATTTTCCTTTTCTTCCCTCGACGGAACGTCGGGGAGTCCCGCGGCTTTGAGCGGTTCAAAGAAACTCGTTAGAGTTTCTGCGTTTAAAAGAAAAAGGGTATCTAAATGACACCCTTTTAATGATTTTTCATTATCAGTTGTCAATGTTCACGTTCGCAATCTTGATGTCTACAGTTTCGACCGTCAGACCGGTCATATTTTCAATTGCCGTTTTGACCCGTTCCTGTACGATCCTGCACACCTCCGGAATATTAAAACCGACTTCTATGACCAGACTTAATGTCACTTGAACCACATTCTCCACGCAGCTTACATTGACTCCGGCAGCCAGGTTTTTACGGCCAAGCTTTGCTACGATCTCATTTGTGATACCGCCGGCCATAGAATGAACACCTTCTACTTCTGTAGCCGCCAATCCGGCAATAATTGCGATCACATCTTCCGTAACCCGTACTTCACCGATGTTTTCTGCTTCGTAAATTTTCAATGAATCCATTTTCATTACCTCCGCAATAAAAAAGCATAGTCATTTTACATCCCGTCATGGTGAATGTAAAGTGAACTATTTGTGATAAGGTTCATTCCGATTTATCTTACAAGCCCTGTATATCTGTTCCAGAAGAATGACCCTCATGAGCTTGTGAGGAAACGTCATGTCAGAAAAGCTTAATTCCAGATCTGCCCGGTCTATCACACGCTTTGAAAGCCCCAAAGAGCCGCCGATCACAAATGTGATATTGCTCTTTCCTTCTAATTCCAGCTGACGGATCTTCTCCGCCAGACCTTCCGAAGAAAACTTCTGACCTTTTATGACCAGGGCGATCACATAATCTGTTTCCTTCAAATGCCGCAGAATCTTATCTGCTTCCTTTTCCAATGTTTTGTCATCGCATTTTTCATCTGCGACTTCAACGATCTGCAATTTATAATATCCACTCAGTCTTTTTGAATATTCTTCAATGGCCTGAGTGAAAAAGGTCTCTTTAATTTTCCCGACAGCAACGATTCTGATCATTATCCAAATGAGAAAGTATTTCCGGATGACCGATTCAATCTATACAGTTCTCCGGTCTGATCATTAATGCCGTAATAAGTGGTTGCCTGAACGTTCTGACCATCATTCAGATAATCCACCTGGATCACATAATAGCATTCATTTTCAATGATCGTGGTGCCTCCACGGTTGATCCTGCGGATGCCGCCGCCAGGGACTTTATACTGTCCGCTGTCATCCGGTTTATCATCCTCGATCAAACCTTCTTCCAGAAGATCATATAAGACAACCTCAAATGCATAGTCTTCGGAAACCTGTGGTTCAACGATAAGATTATAAACGTAAGAAGCCACTTCACTCTTAACTCCGCTCTTATCGATAGCGATCGCGTTAAGAACATAATTTCCACGTTTCATCTGGATCGGTCCGGTATAAAGCGTAGAGTTCTTGGATGGCGTAGACCCATCATACGTATAATATATTTCTGCATCCTCAGGTCCGTATATATAGATATATTCTTCCTCCCAATAATCTCCGCTGTCCGGTTCCATATAAGGAGGAGAGATCTCAGAACGAACGAGGGTAAAATGAAATGTTGATTTGCCTTTTATGATCGGCGCATTCGGAGAATAGGAAACCACTTTCAATGTGATATCCATGTAGTCCCCGTTAAGGTCCTCATTGGTAAACCGGATAGGCTGACCATAAGGAACAGACTGTCTGTTCGGCTCATTCCCGTCTAATGTATAATACATTTTATTATTTTGATCAGACATTATTGAGAGATCAAAAGGTGTGGAATAAGTTCCGCCTTCTTCTACATTGGATGTGATCACATCAGGAGCATCCTTGTCAGATTCTTCCTGTTTCTTTTTGCCGGTCACGCCAATAATAATACCAATGGCCGCAATCAGGACGACTGCTCCAATGATGGAGAACAAAATGATCCGTTTTCTCTTTTTCCGTTTCCGCTCTTTTGCGCGCGCTCTGATACGGGAAAGATCGCGGTCAGAACGTCTGCCGTTCCCGCCCTTTCCTGTTTGTATTTCTTCCTGTTCTGTCAGTTCTTCCTGATCATCATCAAAGTCATCATCCTCATCATCAGAAAGATCATCGTAAATCTGAGCTCCGTCAACAGAAAAGACCGTGTCTTTCCCATAGATGGCTTTGGTGATAGCGATCGTATCACCATTCTCGCTTTCATGACGTGGTTTTTCCCCAATAATTGTCAGTTCCGGAACCGGTGCAGAACGGTTGTCTTTTTTATTGACGACTACCGTTTTTTCCGCTTCCTGATTCTCTGCCGTTCTTCTTACCGGCCGATTGGATTCAGAAGGATAGAAATCTTTATCATTTAAGAATTGATCGACCTTACCTCCGATTTCTGCCTGGATAAAATCATAGTCAGCAGTCATCCGTAAAGGCGCTCCACAATTTGGACAGAATACTTCCAAATTGTCGACTTCAATTCCGCATTCTTTACAACGCATTACGGTCTCTCCCAAAAATAACTAAAAGCTT
>JAGCAK010000018.1 GCA_017652745.1 Lachnospiraceae bacterium | reverse complement strand
TGACCAGATTTATTCCATTGACAACTTCTGCTTCGATTTCACCTAATGCATCTTTTGCAGAAGCGCTCTTGATCTTTGCTATCTCTGCCTGAAGATCACGGATCTGTGTCTGCATGTCTTCAATCTTTTTCTCAAGCTGTTCCGGCTCTGCTTTTGCTTTTAAAGCTGCCTGATGGAACTGTTTTTCCATCCTAGCGTAATAACGAAGTACCTGTTGTCCTGTAATAGCGGTTATTCTACGTACACCAGAAGCAACACTGCCTTCAGAAACGATCTTAAAGTTTCCGATCACAGATGTATTATCTACATGAGTTCCGCCGCATAATTCCTTGGAAAACTCACCCATTTTGACAACGCGGACTTTATCACCGTATTTTTCACCAAAGAGAGCCATTGCCCCACTCTTTTTGGCCTCGTCAATATCCATGACATCCGTATGAACGGCAATTCCCTCAGATATTTTATCGTTAACGATCTGTTCCACTTCTTTGATCTCTTCTGCAGTCAATGCGGAGAAATGTGTGAAGTCAAAACGAAGTTCCGTATCCGTCACATGAGATCCTGCCTGTTCAACATGGCTGCCTAATACTTTTCTTAATGCTGCCTGCAGCAGGTGTGTAGCACTGTGATTCTTTGCAGTATTTTTACGGATCACTGTATCAGTCTCCAGTCTTACTGCATCACCAACCACAAACTGACCTTTTGATACAACCCCGACATGTCCCGTCACACCATTAGCAAGTGCAATGACATCCTTTACAAGGAACTCACTGTTATCGGTTTTGATCACACCTTTATCAGCTTCCTGACCACCTTTAGTAGCATAGAACGGAGTTTTTGCAGTAATGATCGTACCCATGTCCCCTTCAGCAAGTGTTTCGACCACTGCATCTTCTGAAGTCAGGGCTGTGATGACAGATTCATCCTGAAGGACATCATAACCTGTAAACTCGGTTGTCAGGGTTAATGGAAGTTCTTCATAAACAGTTGCATCAGCGCCCATGTAATTAGTGGTTGCGCGTGCGCTTCTGGCTGTCTCTCTCTGAATCTCCATTTCTTTTTCAAAGCCCTCGACATCCACTGTCATACCGGAATCTTCCAGTACATCACTTGTCAGATCAAGCGGGAAACCATAGGTATCATATAAACGGAACGCATCACTTCCGGAAAGCTCTGTCTTTCCATCTGCTTTTGCACTCTCGATCATTTCATTCAGTTTTTTCATGCCCTGATCCAGTGTCTTGTAAAACCGATCTTCTTCGTTAGCCAGTGTCTTCAGGATCATAGCCTTCTTTTCTTCCAGTTCAGGATAAGCATCTTTGGAACATTCAATAACCGTCTCACTCAGGATTGGCATAAAATGATCAGCGATTCCCAGCATGCGGATATGGCGTGCTGCTCTACGGATCAGTCTTCGAAGAACATAGCCTCTTCCTTCATTGGAAGCATTAATGCCATCAGAAATCATAAATGTAGCACTGCGGATATGGTCTGTGATCAGACGGATGGAGATATCCTTTTTCTCATCCGTATGATAGATCACGCCGGCAGCCTCACAGACTTTATCACGGATCGCGCAGATGGTATCCACATCAAAAATGGAATCGACGCCCTGAGAAACAACAGCAAGACGCTCTAAGCCCATTCCGGTATCAATATTCTTATTTTCCAGTTCTATATAACCGCCCTTGCCGTCACCGTCGAACTGTGTAAACACGTCATTCCATACTTCCATGTATCGGTCGCAGTCACAGCCTACTTTGCAGTCCGGTTTGCCACAGCCATATTCCTCGCCTCTGTCATAATAGACTTCACTGCAAGGACCGCAAGGACCAGCGCCATGCTCCCAGAAATTGTCTTCTTTGCCAAAACGAGAGATCCTCTCTGCCGGAATACCAATCACTTTATTCCAGATATCAAAAGCCTCATCATCATCCAGATATACGGATGGATAAAGACGGTCCGGCTCCAAACCAACCCATTCCGTCAGAAATTCCCAGGTCCACTGCAATGCTTCTTTTTTAAAGTAATCTCCAAAGGAGAAATTACCCAGCATTTCGAAAAATGTTCCATGTCGGGCAGTCTTTCCAACGTTTTCAATATCACCGGTACGGATACATTTCTGGCAGGTTGCAACTCTTCTGCGAGGCGGGATCTCCTGCCCGGTGAAATACGGTTTTAACGGTGCCATACCGGCATTGATCAAGAGAAGGCTCTTGTCATTATGCGGTACCAGCGAAAAACTCTTCATGACCAGGTGTCCCTTGCTTTCAAAGAAATCCAGGAACATTTGTCTCAATTCATTTACTCCATATGATTTATGCATGATATGCCTCCAACTAATAATATGCTTTTTCGGAAATAAGGCGGCACATGCGGTGCCGCCTTGATTGATTATTTTACAATGATCTTGACTGCTTTTTTCTTTCCTTTTTTCAGAACAAGCGCTCCATCTGTAAGATCATTGTCGGAAAGTGTGCGTTTCACGTCTGTGACTTTTTCATCATTGACCAGAACTCCGCCACCTTCAATCAGACGTCTGCCGTCAGAACGGGTCCCTGCCAGGCCTGTGTCTACAAGGGCCTGGATGACATCCGCGGCAGCAAATGCTTCCTTTGTATATTCATAACTCGGCATGTGCTCACTCATACCAGAGCCGGCAAATACTTCTCTTGCTGCATTCTGTGCTTTGATTGCCTCTTCTTCACCATGAACGATCTTTGTGACTTCAAATGCCAGAACTTCTTTTGCTTTATTAATTTCCGCACCTTCCAGCGCACCAAGTCTTCTGACTTCCTCCATTGGCAGGAATGTCAGCAGTCCAAGACACTGTTCCACTTTCACGTCCTCAATATTTCTCCAATACTGATAGAACTCATATGGGCTGGTCTTTTCCGGATCTAACCATAATGCACCGTTAACGGTCTTACCCATTTTAATGCCTTCTGATGTCGTCAGCAAAGTAAAGGTCAGACCATATGCCGGTTTCTGCTCTTTTCTGCGGATCAGTTCTACGCCGCCAATAATATTAGACCACTGATCATCGCCACCCATCTGCAGACAAACATCATACATCTGATTCAGTTTCAGGAAGTCGTAGGACTGCATGATCATATAGTTAAACTCGAAGAAAGTCAGACCTTTCTCCATTCTCTGCTTGTAGCATTCAGCGGTAAGCATACGGTTTACGGAAAAATGAACACCAACTTCACGCAGGAATTCCACGTAATTCAGACTCAAAAGCCAATCCGCATTATTGGAAAAGATCATTTTTCCTTCAGAAGTATCCAGAAAATGACTGATCTGTTCTTTAAAGCATTCCACATTGTGGTCGATCGTCTCTTTGGTCATCATTTTACGCATATCGCTTTTTCCGGAAGGGTCACCAACCATAGTTGTTCCGCCGCCCATTAATGCGACCGGAATATGACCGGCTTTCTGCATATGGATCATCGCCATAATAGTCAGGAAATGTCCGGCAGTCAGAGAATCCGCAGTAGCATCGAACCCGATATAAAACTTAACTTTTTCTCTGCCGAGCAGATCCCGCAGTTCTTCCGGATGTGTGCACTGCGCGATAAATCCCCTTTCGGCTAAAACATCGTATACATTTTGTGACACTTATTTTCCTCCCTCCGGATGCTCGCGTGTATATTCCTCATGCATCCATTTCATGATTTCTTTTCTGGTCAGGATTCCGACAAATATTTCTTCATCATCCACGACCGGTACAAAATTCTGATTTACAGCTTTGTCCAGGATCTCTTCGAATCCAGCATGAACTCCTATTGCTTTATAATCCCTTGTCCGTCTGACATTGCGGACTGGGAATTTGGCGGAGTCTTTTACGGATAAATTAAAGTTTTCTTTGATACAGCCCAGAATATCACCTGATGTGATGGTTCCGATGTATCTTCCTTTTTTATCAATGATCGGAATCGCGGAAAAATTCCGATGTTCCATCGTTTGCAATACTTTAAATAAAGTAGCTTCATCCGTAACATAATCGACATCACTTTTCGGTGTCAGACATGCAAGAATGTTCATTTTATTCCTCCGGGCATGTTTCCAATCTAACTTATTTTAAAAACATGCCAAATTATTATACTAAAAGCCTTCTTATTTCTCAAGTTCTATAATAACAATCCGGTAAACCCGTAAAAGGCTATAGACATCAGACCGGCTGTTACTAAAAGAATCGGTACCCCTTCAAATGGTCCCGGGATATCGTTATATTTGATTTTTTCTCTTACTCCTGCCATCAGGATCATGGCAATTCCAAAACCAACTGCGCCAAAAATACTGAAAACAGTGCTGCGGATAAAACTATATCCCACTTCCACATTGTTCAATATTATTCCAAGAACTGCACTGTTGATAATGATCAGGGCAAGAAGTTCTTTGTAATGCTCATACAAATTGACACTGATCTTCTTCATGACATAAAGGACAAACCAAACCAGCGCTGCTTCTACAAGAAGAAATAGAATGGTAGACAAAAATGAGATCTGCAGTTTATCCAGAACAAATCTGCCGATCGGCCATGTGATCAATGAAGAGATGACCGTTACAAACAAAACGCTGACTGCGATTCGGACAGATGTTGCAAGATCTTTGGAGTTCCGGATAAAACTGTCCATGCCGAGTGACTGGGTAAGGACCAGATTATTAACAAATGCAGCGATAATTGCAGCATAGAATAATTTTGTCATGACCTGTGCCCTCCTCTGATCTTATTTGCTAAAGCCATAATGAAGGCTAAAATAATGCAAGCACCTGGAGCCAGCGCTGTGAACGGTATGGTATAGTCAGCAGGGATCAGACGAATACCAAAAATGGTGCCAAAAGCAATGATCTCCCGGATCGCACCTAACAAAGTAATAATAAACGTATAGCCGATACCTGTTCCAATTGCATCAAATAAGGCAATTCCCGGATTGCTGACATAAGCACATCTTTCAGCACGATCGTAAATAACTCCATTGACAGCAGTTAAAGGAACAAAAATACCGAGGGCTTCACTGAAATCCGGAAAGTATGCTTTCAGAAACAGCTGACCGGCAACGGTAAAGCTGGCTGCCAGTATAAGGTAGCCTAAAAGCCTTTGCTCGTTAGGAATGATCTTTTTCAGGGCCGAAACAAATACATTTGTCAGAATAAGCACAGCAGTAGTAAAAGCACCCATTGCCAGTGCATATTCCGCGGTCGTAGAAACAGCAAGAACCGGACAAAGGCCCAGACACAGAAACAGGATTGGGTTTTCTTTCCACAAGCCGTAATAAAATCTTCGGAAGATGTTGTCTTTCTTCTCTTTCACTCCAACAATCCTCCCATACTTTCATCTATAAACTCTAAAGTGATGATAGCTGTATTGATTCCGTTAACCACTGTACCGGATGCATCTCTTGCCCCATTCGGTGCAGCAATCTCAGCATCACTATGCGGTTCATCAGAAAGTACAAATGCGGAAACATTCTTTCCGATAAACTGATTTTTAAAATCATCTTCTTTCACTTTGCTTTCCAACCCTTTTGCGTCAGAAATATCCAGGATCGTATAGCCATTGATTGTTCCGTTATTCTGAATACCCACTGCCATCTGGATCAGGCCGCCGTATTTTTTATAGCAATTTACATAGATGATCAATCCTTTAACAGCATTCTGTTCATTTCTGGCATAAACCACATGATCGACAACCACGTCCGTTGTGTCGTATCCGTGTTCTTCCAGATAAAGAGCAAGAAAACGTTTATTATAAGTTGCCTCCGAATAACGGACAGCATCCGGAAATACCGCTGAAATAACTCCATTTGCCTTTGCAGCTTCATTGGCTTTGATGGTCCCGCGTGTATAGAAGAAGGACCCTGTGATCAGCGCAATACAGAAGATTGGAATAATAAGAAACCATAAATTTTTATTGATCTTCATGTTGTCACGCCTCCTTTCCGAAAGTCTTTCTTCGGGTGATCCGCTCGATCAGCGGAACAACAAGGTTGCTTAAAATAATGGCGTAACATATGCTGCCGTTGGTTGAGCCAAATAAGCGGAACGTACAGATCAATGCTCCAACTAATGCTCCGTAGATCATCCTTCCCGAACGTGAAACAGGGCTGGTCACATAATCGGTCGCCATGAAAAATGCTCCAAGCAGCATTCCGCCTCCAAGCATATGGGCACCGATCAGTGTAAAATCTATGCCACCGCGGGTAAGCAGTGAATATATAGCTATATAAATAAAAGCAGCGAGCAAATAGCAGAGAGGGATCCTAAAATCAATGATCCTTCGGATAAACAGATAGATGGCTCCTATCATTAAGGCAAGTGCGCAAGTTTCTCCAATACAGCCGGATGTGTTACCCAAAAACAGTTGAAGAAGATCCACACTGCCTCCTGCACGCAGTACATCCAAAGGTGTCGTGCTTAAAACGCCCTGGTAGACGAACAGATTCATCTGCCCGGTAAAACAAATCATCAAAAAGCACTTTGCTGCAGCAGCAGGATTCATAAAGTTCTGTCCTAAGCCGCCAAAAAGCAGCTTCACGATCACGATCGCAAATGCAGACCCGACTGCAGCCATCCATAAAGGAAGCTTAGGCGGAAGATTCAAAGAAAGGATCATGCCTGTCACAACAGCACTCAGATCACGGATCGTCATTTTCTTCTTTGTTAAAACATCCCACAGGAACTCCAAAACGACACAAGTTGCTACACAGACAAGTATCAGCAGGAGCGAATACCATCCAAAATTAAAGACACCAAAAATACAGGCCGGAAGGAGCGCTATTGCTACATCCAACATGATCCGGCTTGTGGAAGCCTTATCTCTGATATGCGGGAAAAATGATATTCTCAGTTTTGTGTTTTCGTTCAAATCTATTATTCCTGATTGATTATTCGTTCGTGAGCATCCTTTTCATAGAAACAATAATTTCTGCAAGGCTTCGTTTAGCCGGACAAATATAGGAGCATGAACCACATCCGATACATTCTACGCCATCGTTGTCCCGGAAAAAGTCTGTTCTTCCTAAAGCCGCATAGTCTGCCAGTTTTGTAGGGATCAAATTGCTCGGACAGACTTCCATGCATCTTCCGCAATGAATACAGTTTGTCTGATGAACACGAATAACGGGATCAGCCCGAAATGCAAGGACTGCATTTGTATCTTTGGTAACCGGCCGATCCAGATCCAGTATGGATTCTCCTGTCATCGGCCCACCAATGATCACTTTTTCCGGAGGGGCTGAAAAACCTCCGGCTGCAGCGATCAATTCCTGTATATTGGTTCCTATATTAACTCTGAAATTACCCGGATTCTTAATGGCATCACCTGCCACAGTTACCATCCGGCTGATCAAAGGTCTGCCCTCTACCACCGCTTTCCAAATAGCATAGATGGTTTCCACATTCAACACCAGGATACCGGCATCAGAAGGATTCATCTGGGAATTGAGTTTTCTTTTTGTAAGTGCATAGATCAGCTGACGCTCAGCACCCTGCGGGTACTTGGTATAAAGCATTCGGGTACGAATTCTAGGCTCCTCCAACAGATAATTCTTTATTTTTATAACAGCTGATTTTTTGTCATCTTCGATTGCGATAATACCCATGGCATTATCGAATAACTGCAGAACGATCTTCAGACCCTCTACGATCTTATCTGGCTCTTCGATCAGTCTGCGGAAATTACAGGTCAGATACGGTTCACATTCACATCCATTAACGATCACATAACGGATCTTTTCCGGATCCTCCGGAGAAAGCTTGATGTGTGTCGGATAGCCTTCTTCTCCGCCCATACCAACGACACCAGCTTCACGGATCAGATCAATGATCTCCTGCGGTTCCATCAATGTGTAATGCCGTGTCAAAAGACGCGGTTCTTCATGCATTTCACCCGCGTTTTCAATCACGATCGTATCAAAATCTACATATTTCACGATTCCTGCAACGGAAGAATGCACATTGGCAGAAACATATCCGTCTGCCTTTGCGATCAATGTCCCGGCACTTACCCATTCACCGCCTTTTACGACCGGACGGGCATGCAGACCATGATGAAAAAACAGCGGAAAACTGACGTCTCCTCTGGTGTAGCAGTCTTTAGCAGGTTTATTTGCAGTTATTTTTTTATTTCGCGGCGGATGCACCCCTCCGCGGAATGTCAGTACAGCCATGAATTGTTCCTAATATACCCATTAACAGGGTTCAAAACATACCAAAAGATTATATCTTTAACTGTTGATGATATCAAGTGCATATTCCCGCAACTGTTCCTGATCTGCATTGGCAATCTGGATTAATTCAAAGTAAGATCTTTTTTTATCTCCTTCAACGGTATAAGCCGGCTGGAAAAACGGATGGGCCTGCGGGAGAAAACTTCCTTCTTTTTTTAAGAAGCAGTTCTTTTTCGTAGCCTTCTTCCTGTACTGTTTGTCGACAAACTGTGCGACATCTTTATGGATCACTTTATCTTCTGCCGGTAAATAGTAATAATTTTCCACATCTTCCAGCGGAAACCTGGCAGTTCCTTCAAACAGCTGAATGCTGATCTGCAGCATATGACCTTCTGCACAAACGATCACACCCTGTTTCTGATCTGATCTTTCAAAAGGGACAGGCATCTCATCGTTTAAATGAAACGTCAGTATCGCATAGCCCGATGAGGTCTCCAGATGTTCAAAAGTAAAAGCTCCATCCAGAATGGTTAAGTATTTCAACATTGCAGGTATCTCAAGCATTCCCTGCACATCTTCAAAGTTGTGCAGCAAAAGTAGTTCTTCTGCTCTTGGATCTCCGGTACGTTCAAATTCATAGAAATATGGGATCAAAAGACCTCCATTCAGCTGATCTTCTCTGTCTATATGCAAAAATTCTTCAATCGATTTCTGACTCAGGCTTTTTCGATCCAGCAGTTTTCGAAGCGGTTTGACATATTTATAGATGTCAATACTTTGAAACTGCGTAAAATCAAACCCTAAGCCGTAAAACTCCTGTTTATAGTCCAGATAAGGGATATCAAAACCATCCCCGTTAAAATGCACCAGATAATGATACCCGGAGGCAAATTGGAAAAAACTTTCCAGGATCTCTCTTTCGTCCAGGGCACTTTCCGCCAGATATTGACGTATCATCCAACTGTCATTCTCATAAAATGCACAGCCGATCAGATAGGCCTGGCTCGTTTCCTTTTTCAATCCTGTTGTTTCTATATCAAAAAGAAGCATGTCGCCATTCGGCGCAATGCTTTCAATTTGAGGTTCACCATGCAGTTTCGCCGGTTCTGTGAATATTTTCATGATTTCAGGAAATCAACAATCTTTGAAAAATTCATGGAATGTGATGCCTTGACCAGAATATTATCACCTCTGCGCAGAAGATCCGGCAGGAAACGGATGCAGTCATCAACATTAATAAAATGACGCACTTCATTATCTGTACTTAATTTTGCGCCCAGCTGCATCTTCTCACTGATCGGACCCACGCAAATGATCAGATCGATCCCTGCTTCTGCCACGTATTTTCCAACTTGATAGTGGTATTTTTCTGTATCTTCCCCTAATTCCAGCATGTCGCCTAAAATAGCGACTTTTCTTCCATCTGTCAGTTTCAGAACATCCACTGCTGATTCAACGGATGCAGGTGAAGCATTATAACAGTCGTCTAAGATCGTGTATCGGTCAGTTCTTACAATATTATTTCTGCCTGCCATACCGGAGGAAATATGCTCCAGAGCCTCCTTGATCTGAATTGGAGAAAGATCCATATTGACAGCAACCAGATATGCTGCCAATGCGTTATAGATCATTTGTTTCCCAGGGACTGGTAAATTGATCCGCATGGAAAGCTT
>JAGCAK010000017.1 GCA_017652745.1 Lachnospiraceae bacterium | reverse complement strand
CCTTATCAAGCTCGTTAAAAAACTTCCATGAAAATGCCATAACGCTCTCCCTTCCTTTTGCTGTTATAATTCGTATGACCAAGTGAACAGTCGTAGCATGTTCATGGGAGAGTATAAACAATCTCCTGCAAAAGCGCAATGAGATATAATCTTATTAAACAATTCCTTCTGCAAACGTGACAGGACTTCCGGAAGCAATCGTTTGAGCTTCTACAAGGTGGGCATACTGCCCGCCTTTTTTCATGAGTTCGGTATGATTTCCAATCTCCTGAACTTTATTATCATCAATGACAGCAATCATATCTGCATTCCGGATCGTACTCAGACGGTGTGCAATGATGATGGATGTGCGTCCTTTTGCCAGTTCATCAAAAGCACTCTGGATACGGATCTCTGTCATGCTGTCCAGAGCAGATGTTGCCTCATCCAGAATAAGGATCGGAGGATTTTTCAGGAAGACTCTGGCAATGCCGATCCGCTGTTTCTGGCCGCCGGAAAGCATAACACCGCGTTCTCCGATATAAGAATCATAGCCATTTGGCATTTCCATGATCTCGTTATGGATCTCAGCACGCTTTGCCGCTTCAATAATCTCATCCATAGTTGCATCCGGCTTGCCGTATGCAATGTTTTCACGGATGGTTCCGGCAAACATGAATACATCCTGCTGCACGATTCCGATAGACTGCCTGAGAGAATGCTGCGTCACATCCCGCACATCAACACCGTCGATCATAATAGCACCGTCGGAAACTTCATAGAAGCGTGGGATCAAATGACACAGCGTGGTCTTGCCGCCACCGGAAGGACCTACGACAGCAAAGCAGCTTCCCGCAGGAATCTTCACATTAATATTATTAAGGACAGCAGGTGCTTCCTCATCTTCTTTTGTTGGCGCATAGGAAAAGGAAACGTTTTTTATGGAGATATTTCCTTTAACATTTTCCAAGATGATCGCATCCGGTTTGTCTTCAATTTCCGGATCGGTTCTCATTATCTCCAGAAAACGCTTAAAGCCGGCCATTCCGGCCATGTACTGTTCAATAAAGGCGACTAGTTTTCTGACCGGAGAAATAAACGTGGAAACATAAAGACTGAATGTTACCAGTTCAATGTAGTTCATGGAATCCTTCATGATAAAATATCCGCCGGCTGCAATGACCAGGACGGAAAGCAGGGACAAGGCAAATTCCATGCCTGCCCCAAAGATGCCCATGATCTTATAGTAATCTTTTTTTGCGCCCAGATATTTTTTGTTGGAATCGCGGAATTTTTCCATCTCGATATCTTCATTCGCAAACGCTTTTGCCGTGCGGATGCCGGAGAAACCGGATTCGATGGATGCATTGATCTCGGAAGTGCGCACCTTGACTTGCGTGCTTTTTTCTGCCATCTTTCTCCTTAAAATCACAGAGAAGATGACAAAGCACGGAATGACAGCAAAGACGATCAACGCGAGCCTCCATTCGATCGTGCAGAGAATACAGAATGCGCCGATGATTGTCACGCAGGAAATAAACAGATCCTCCGGACCGTGGTGCGAGAGCTCTGTGATCTCAAAAAGATCGTTCGTAACGCGGCTCATCAGCTGTCCGGTCCGGTTCTTGTCGAAGAAAGAAAAACTCAGCTTTTCAATGTGACCAAACAGCTCGTCACGCAAGTCTGCCTCAATAAAGGTTCCCATCCGGTGTCCCCAATAAGTAATAATATAATAGAGGCAAGCTTTTAAAAGATATGCAGCGACAAAAATTGCCATCACCGTAAAGAACGTTTTGAACATATAGTTTGGCAGGAACAACTCCATACTTCTTTTTGAAAAATAAGGAAAGAGCAGATCAATGGCGCTGACTGCCAGCGCACAGGTCATGTCCAGCGAAAAGAGTCCCAAATGACCTTTGTAATGTTGAACAAATAGTTTAATAGTTCCGCTGTTTTTATAATCAAATTTCATGTTGATCTCCATATGCCTCATTTCGAAGCAATTCCCTTGTACCAGCACCAGGATAGTTTCCGGTTCAATGAATAAAATGCCCAGGACAATAGATATCCGACTCCAAAAATCACGACAAAAGCTAGAAGCGGAAGCCAAAATGGCTGATTACGTATATCGAGGAAAGAATAAGGTATTTTGCTATCAGGAACTACATTTGTAAGGATCAGCGTGAGAATAAGCACGGCGTAAATAGTAATAATGATCAGACCATATATCAGTTTCCACTTGGGGATCTTTCCGATGGCGCTGTCATTAAAAATAAAAGTTCCGATCATCAGCAAGGGAATAAGCACATGCATGTTAAGCATATCGTATCTTGCGATTACCGGATGATCGCTAAAAAAAGGCAGAAACCCGATCAGGGTAATCATCAGCACAATAAACTCTGTTACAGCAGAGGAGAGCCGGAAGAAAAAGAGCACGCGGGAACTTATTTCGCTTCCTATCTTGAGCTCAAACAGGTTTAGCGGGATCATGGCTATGCTTGTCAATGTTGTCAATACAGTTGCACAAACCGTCATTTCCCGGAAACAGGTAATGAACCCTCCTTCGTACCGGACCTTGTAAATTGTTGCCGTGATCCCAAGCAGGGCAATGATCAGACAGATAACTATATTCAGCGTTTTACGCGCACGGTTTCGTCTTTTCATTTGCTGTTCGATTTGATCGAATAAAATGTTTCCTGCCTGTTCTGCCATCAGTAGACTCCTTAATTAAGATGTATTGTACGTTAACGGAATCCTGTCCGTGCTAATATTTGTGCATCGCGCAAATTATAGCACATCATTGCATAACAAAAAACTGAATTTATGCCGATGACACCTTATATAATCTTGTCAATCAATTCTTAAGGCATTAAACTGTAATTGGTATATTAACCGGACAGGATCATCTGTCCGTAAAACAGGAGGGGTAAATATGAGAGAAAATCCGTATCTGATCCGAATGAATATCGAAGAGGATTGTAACTATTTCACGTATAATGCAACGAGCGGCATCTATTACCGCCAGTTCAACTGGCCGGTGCTTGGAGCAATGAAAGACGAGTTCGACTGCATGCAGTTTGACAACGGAGAGGCAAAGCCGGTTGGATATCATGAGCATTCTTTCGGCACCGAGACCTTTATGATCAGCCAGGGCAAGTTCCTTTGCTACTGTATGGGCGACGGTTTCTACATGGAACCAGGTGATCTGCTGCATATCCAGCCATGGATGGGACACAGCTTCACCCCTATTGAACCAAACAGCCGTCTGAACATTATGTTCATGGGCATCAATCAGTTCAAGGGCATTACGGAGAACAGACAGCGTCTGACCAAGAATTTCCCTGGTGTATATGAGAGTGAAGAATTTCAGAAAATGTTCGGTCCTTGGAACGGGAATGCCGGAGCACGTACATTCCCTGCTGAGAATATCGTAGAACCTGAGAAGGTCTCCCAGTTGCGCAAAGACGGAGTTGGAATCCGTGAGCACGACTTTGGCTGCATCAAGCTTCTTCTGAAGATCGCAAAATATGAAACCATGGGGGAAAAAGAGGTTTGGGATCTGTACATGAAGAAAGGTTTCTTCTGTGACTGGGATAACTTTGTACCGGAGTACAGGATGTTCTGGGTAATGGGCGGCAAGATCCACTGCAGTGTGAAGACCTCTGCTACAGAGACCTGTGAATTTGATGCTGAAGCAGATAACACCGTCGTCGTTCCGCCTTACACCCCGTTCCGTTTCGAAGTCGTGGAAGATGCCCATGTCCGTGATCTGGACTGTCCGGCAAGACTGCAGGATCTGTGTGAAGAGCTTGAAGCATGGAAATCAAATAACTCTGATTCGCAGATGGGCAAAGAAGAGATGATCCAATTGTTCCGCAACTTCGATTTCAGCGCTACCGATGTAGGCTGCAAATGCTGATTTAAACTATGTATACATTTAAACCGATTACCGAACGTGTCGCAAGGCTTCGCGACGCCGTCCGTGACAGACTTATAGTTGGCGATGCTGCCAAAGACAGGCTGCAGCTGGAAGCGCTGAAAAAGTACAGAAAGTATCCGCCTATGCTGCAAAAGCCTTATATCTCGCTATATGTCCTTGAGAGAATGCCGCTGAACCTTCAAGAGGACGAATACTTCTTTGGAGGTCTTGGCAACAAGGGCTGGGGAGGTGCACGCAGCAATACCTGGCTCAGTGCTGATATAGAAAACACCTGGCCGATCATGGAGGATGGCATGCATCACGCGCCGCTGGATGATCCATTCTATTCCAAGCAGCTGATAGCCATCGCACCGGAAGATGTGAAAGAACTGCGCGAGATAGTAAAGGAAAGGGCACAGATCCTGGGCGGCGTTGAAGCACCCGACTGGCTCCCTGATGGCGTGCAGGAGTTTTTCTGCCTGCAGGCAAATCCGTCCGGCAAGATTGGCGGCTGGCCGATCTATCTTCCGCCGGGACATCTTACACCTGGTTTTCAGAATATCCTGCGGGATGGCTACGGAAAGATCCGCAAACAGGCCCAGGATTGGGTGGATGCGCACGAAGGAAACATCATGGGTGACGACATCGGCAAGTATATGTTCTACAAAGCAGCCACTGTGGCATGTGATGGCGCTATCACGCTGACAAGACGCTATGCAGACCTTTCAAGGGACCTGGCGGCAAAGGCAACAGATCCAGCTAAAAAAGCGGAATACGAGAACCGTGCCGAGAGCCTGGATTGGATCGCTACAAAGACCCCGCGTACTTTCTGGGAGGCCTGCCAGATGGCCATGTTATATAACGTTTTCCTGAAGTCGGAAAATGATCCTGGAGTTACCAGCATCGGCCGTTTTGACCAGTATACCTGGCCTTACCTGAAGGCAGATCTGGAAGAAGGACGCATCACCATGGAAGAGGCACAGGAGTATGTGGATGGTTTCTTCCTGAAGATCAATACATTCTATTTTGGCGGCTTTGGAAAGACAGCTCAGACCACTGGTATCGGAGCTTCTTACCAGCACACCACCATCGGAGGCATGGATCCTGCCACAGGCGAGGATGCTGTGAATCCTGTTTCCTATATGGTACTGGAGACCATGGCACGGCTGGATCTTCACGAACCGACAATCTCACTCCGGGTGACAAAAAACATGCCGAAAGAGATGTGGGACTGCGCAATGGCAGCATCCACTCGCGTAGGGGGACTGCCGCTGCTGCAGAACGACGAAGTTATCGTTCCTTCCCTTGTAAGGGAACTTGGGTTCTCTCTGGAAGATGCGCGGAACTTCGCGTTTATCGGATGCCAGGAGATCACCGGTTCCGGAAATGATTACCCGGCACCAAACGGATCTGCCATGGGCCATAACGGGATTTTCTGGGCAATCGCGCTGATCATGGCGATCAACAACGGGATCAATCCGATCAACGGTGCGCAGTGTCCGGAAAAAGTCCGGTCCGGATATCTATATGATATGGAGACCATGGATGATGTCCGCGCGGCTTTTGAAAAGATCTGCAAGTGGATGCTGACATGGTCGGCTTCTTTGAACAATCTGTCGGAGCATGAATATCCGCGTTTGTTCCCATTTCCGAACTTGTCCATTTCTACAGAGGGTTGTATGGAATCCGGAAAAGACGTTTCCGAGGGCGGCGCGAAATACAACAGCTACGGCGGCACGGCAACCGGTCTGGCAACGACAGCAGATTCCCTGACCGCTCTGAAATATATCGTTTATGATAAAAAGATTGTGTCTAAAGAAGAGTTTCTTCAGGCAATCCTGGATAACTGGGAAGGACATGAAGACCTTAGGCAGATCGTTTTGAATACTGTTCCGCATTATGGCAACAATGATCCATATGCGGATGCAGAAATGACTTATGTTTTGGATCTGTATTACAACATCACCCGCGCATTCTCAACGTGCCGGTGCACGACATACAAGTGCGGCACCTTTGGTGCGTCCGACCATGTAGTACAGGGTGAGGTCACCTGGGCAACTCCGGACGGCAGAAAGACAGGCGATCCGATCGCGGATGCATGCAGTCCGGCACAGGGAAGGGATAAATGCGGTCCGACAGCAGTGCTCACCTCGGCTACAAAATTCGAGCAGGGTCACCTTATGGACGGCATGGCTCTGAATCTGAAGATCCATCCGACGTCCCTGCGGGGAGACGAAGGCATTACAAAACTTGAAGACCTGACAAAGACATACTTCAACCAGGGTGGCATGGAAGTCCAGTACAACGTGGTGGACGGTGAAACCCTCAGGAAGGCGCAGGAGCATCCGGAGAACTATCACAACCTCGTGGTCCGCATTGCAGGTTTCTCCGCTTATTTTGTGGATATGACAGAGGAGATGCAGAACGATATCATCTCGCGTGCAGAACACAGAGTATAAAAAACATTATCGTCTTTTGACAGAAATAAAATGCGCCCGCTGCATTAACGCAGCGGGCGTATTGTTTTGTTTATTTGATTTTCCTTCTGATCAGATCGTGGCGATATCGTATGCAGCAGCAAATGCCGTGTGTGTAGCATGCATAATGTTTACTGGTCTGAGGCTGTCGCCAACAACAAAGAACTCATCAGCGCAGAACGCAAGCTTGTTGCATTCATCGATGAGCGGTTTCTGCCCAGTTGCGTAGACAATGGAATCTGCCTCAATCTCAAATTCCTCATCGCCGGTCTTAGCAATGATGCCTTTGTCTGTGATCCTGCATACGGAGGTACTCAGGTGGGATTCAATACCAAGCTCCCTGATCTGAATCTTGATCGCACGTCCCTGGAGACAGTTATCAAGGGTGTAATCATCTTTCATCTCAACAACAGCTGCCTTCTTGCCGAGTCCGGTCATGTAGATCGCGAACTCTGTGCCGGCCATACCACCGCCGATGACAACGATCTTGTCGCCGAGTTTTTCCGGATGCTCATAGGCATCGATGATACCTACAACGTTCTTGCCATCAATACCCTCAATATTCGGTTTAACCGGAACAGAACCGAAAGCGGCAATGATGCAGTCAGGCTGCAGGCTCTTGGCGAACTCTGGGGTGACTTCCGTGTTCATGCGGATATCGACGCCGGCACGTGAAAGCAGTAATTGCTGGCGCTCGATATATTCTTTGAGATGTCTCTTGAACGGAACCTTGTCTTCACAAAGCAGCACACCTCCGAGTTTATCTGATTTTTCGCAGAGGATAACTTCGTGTCCACGCTGCGAGGCGATGAGTGCAGCTTCCATACCTGCGATGCCGCCACCGGCAACAAGGACTTTCTCTTTTTTCTTCGGAGCTGGAGCCATGAGTACAGTACGCTCGCGGCTGGTGCGAGGGTTGATAGAGCAGTAGTGCAGACCGAGCTGGGTACCGGTGCGGTAGCACTGCATGCAGCGAATGCACTGGTTGACTTCATCTGCACGGCCTGTGCGTGCCTTGGTTGGAAGATCAGGGTCAGCCAGGGACTGACGTGCCATCTCGATGACATCTGCTTTCCCCTCAGCAATAAAGTTCTCCATGTTCTGCGGGTCGGAGAAAGAACCGACAGTTGCGACAAAACTCTTTACTTCCGGCTTGATCGCAGCAGCATATTTGGAGTTCAGCTGATCTTCTGCAAACATGGTTGGGTGAGAGATGGTAACGGAGTCTGTTACCTCATGGGTGCCTGCGGAGCAGTGGATCAGGTCTACACGGCCATCCAGCAGTTTCGCAAGTCTGATACCTTCGTCAATGCCATAGCCGTCGGAGCCATCCGGAGCCAGAACGCGCTCAGCGGCACTGATGCGGGCTTCGATCGGGAAGTCCGGACCGACGTACTTACGGATGCTGTCAACTACTTCGACTGCAAAGCGTGCGCGGTTTTCAAAAGAACCGCCCCATTTATCAGTCCGCTGGTTCAATCTCTCGGAAAAGAACTGATGGACCAGCCAGCCATGACCAGCGTGAAGATTGACCATACCAAAGCCCAGATTCTTTGCAAAAAGAGCAGCTTTTCCGAACGCATCAATGATCTCAAGTATCATATCCTCCGGCATCTCCTGAATCTCGATCATTCGGCCGCGACCAATCTCACGCACACCAGCAGAAGGACCGTAAATAGGTTTGCCTTTTGCTAAATTTCCGTAAGAATACATACCACCGTGGTTCAGCTCGATCGTTGGAACGCAGCCATGACGGTAGCAGGCAGCAGCCAGAGCTGCCAGGAAACTTTTTGAACTAGGATCATCCAGTTTCGGAACATCAGCACCTTTGGAGCCGCTAGCTGTATGAACGTCTGCATCGCCCACGCAGATGGAGGCAAAACCTCCACGGGCTTTTGCTTCCCAGTAAGCGATCATATCAGCATTTGGATGAGAGTCCGAAGGCATCAGATAATAACCCTGCGGGGCTGCGAACATCCGGTTTTTGAAGTATTGTCCGCGAATCTGAATTGGTTCAAACAGATGCGGGAATTTTTCTACGTTCATATGGTTTCTCCTTTCCTGTTTACAAATTGAGATTTGTTGAGTTGATTATAGCATACGTGCTATACTTATAAAAATTGGTAATAACTGAAGAATCATAAGGAGGAATTATGGATATTTTAAACGATAAAGCATTCTATGATGATGAAGGGGAATACGGAAAATATGTGCTCAACAAACTGATCCTTCCAATGCCGCAGGGATCAGAAGAGTCAATTAAAAACTATGAACGCTACGCAAAGCGTGTCTTGTGGATGGACGGGAACACAACTCCAGGCGCATTCCAGCTGAATGCTTCCTGGTATAAAAAACCGAACATGTATCTCATCAACGAAGAAGACGACAAATCGGTTGCATTCTTTAAACCGCATGTTCATGAGGCAGATGAGATCGTCGCATTCTTCAGTTCAGATCCGGAAGATCAGAATAATCTTGGAGGCGAGATTATATTCTACATTGGGGGAGAGAAGCATGTTATTACGAAAAGCACACTTATCTTTCTTCCTGCCGGATTGGAGCATGGTCCTCTTTTTATTCAGAAAGTGGATCGTCCGATCTTCCATTTTTCCTGTGTAACGCAGAGCACCTACGAATTTGAAAAGAACGAGGAATAACACATCGCATTTACAGATACATGTGCTACAATGAAAACAGTAAATAATTAGTATTGGAGGGTTATTTTATGAAACCAAATCAACATACCGGAATGTTATCCGCCTTTCGTCCTCCTCTATGCTTTGAGCTGACTGGCAAGGAGCTCTACATGGATTTCGATGACGGCTATGACCGCACTGTGACTTTCAAGGATCGTAAAACTCTTTCTTTCGGTTTGGTAGGAGAAGAGAAAGAATTTCCTTATGAGTGCATGAAGATCGCGGACAAATGCTACTATGTAAACTTTGAAGATCCAACCATGGAGCCTAGAACGGCCATCACACTGGTACTGGATCTGCAGACGGATCTTGTGACCCTGGCTTTGGGATATGTGGGCACGAATCCGAAATTCCCGGGAATCCCATCCATCGACTATGTATTCGGCGCTATTCGCCGGGCGGACGGAACTTTTTCACGAACCCGTCATGGCTACACGACCGATCTGATGGGCAAAGCTATCAGCTGGAACTATGGCTATTTTGATATCGCGCATGTATATGCGACCGAGCATTACTACCGTGTCACTTTCAGCGCTCGTGGTCTCGCCCGTGTTTACAAGGGAAGACCGGATATGCGCTCCGGTTCCACCCAGACGCGTTACACTGAGCCGGGTGATACCTACGAAGACTACTGCTCACCGATCAAGATCCGTGACCACATTTATCTTGCGTGCATTCTGGAGACTGTCAAGGCAAGAGTGATCGGAAACGGCAACAGCATGCTGATATTGATGAATCTGGATGAAATGCATGATGTTGGCCGCTCCTTTGGTTCCAACCGTGAGGGTGGCACTGGCAACAACACGCTTGGCGCATTTGGTGTATACGTAGACGCAACAGAGGTACTGGCTAAGAAGAGCTCCCTGTTCATCCGCTAAAAGAACGGGATAAAGAAAAGGTGATTAATATGAGTAAAAAATTATTTGATTATATTTCCAACGATGGTAAGAACGTTCTTTTCGGTGTGCCGACCACAGAAGAATTGATCGGCAGAGAAGCGCTCCTTCCGGACGGCGAAAAAGTCTGCTTCGGAAATGAGATGGCGATCAAATGTGACGACGATCTGTTTCTTGTTGAGGCTGCAGGAAGGATCTTGCTGGTAGAAGAGGCAGAAGATCTGAGCCTTAAAGCGCTGGATGCAGAAAAGGCAGCTGCTGGCGCAACTTCAATTCCGGAGGAACTGGAAGGCTGGGAGACTGATCTCAGTCTTGCTTCAGGATATGTGCTGACCGGGCTGTTTGCAGATGGCAAACTGCATCTGAAACCTTCACCGGAGCCGGAAATCCCGGAGGCTTTTGCAGCAATGAGAAACCCGTCCGAGGATAAGGCACCGGAAGTATTGGCTGATCCTGAGACATATGTTTTAGAAACGGTCGTAACTGGCGACAAAAGATATTTATTCCGTTTCCCGCAGACCGGTGAAGTGGTATTCTTTAACGCACGGCGCTTTTTGCTTTACGCATTGATGGAAGGCCGTACCATTACAGGCTTTGTTGAGATCCCGCCAAAAGAGTGATGCGCTGCCGTTTTGCACAACTTCATAGTATTTGAAACACCTATGCCTCATCCCCAGAACACTATTTCACCGGATGAGGCATGTTTTACCTAAAGCAGCGTGGTAACAGGAACATACGTCCTGCTGGAATAGATGAAAGAAAACCGGAACGTATGAAAGAAAGGAGAAAATGACATGATAGATGTGAACAGCATGCCGAAACTGGGATTTGGTCTGATGAGACTGCCGGAATCTGAGGGGAAGATTGCCCATGAGGAAGTATGCCGGATGGTGGATGCATATATGGATGCAGGAATGAACTATTTTGACACGGCGTATGTCTACCACAGTGGTTTGTCTGAGGTGGAAGCCGGAAAAGCGATTGTTGAGAGATATCCGCGGGAAAGCTTTATGCTGGCGACAAAGCTTCCGGCGTGGGAACTGAAAACGAAAGATGACAGAGAGCGTATCTTCAATGAACAGCTTGAACGCTCAGGAGCGGGGTATTTTGATTATTATCTTCTGCACTCAGTAGAAGAAGGCAATATCAATACTTATGAGTCTTTGGATTGTTTCAACTGGGCAATTCAGAAAAAAGAAGAAGGGAAGATCAAACATTTCGGCTTTTCTTTCCACGGGAGCCCGGAACTGCTGGAGGAAACTCTTACTAAGCATCCGGAGACAGAGTTCGTTCAGATACAGCTCAATTATTTAGATTGGAACAACCCGGTTGTCAGATCCGGCAGACTTTATGAGATCCTGCATGAAAGAAACATTCCGATGATCATCATGGAGCCGGTCAAAGGTGGCACACTTGCAAGTTTGAAGCCGGAACTGGAAGAGAAGTACAAAGCTGTAAAACCGGATGCATCGATTGCTTCATGGGCGTTCCGTTTTGTTGCCTCCCTGCCGGGAGTCACGACGATCCTGTCCGGCATGTCAAACGAGGATCAGATGCAGGATAACCTCAATACCTTTTCCAATTTTGAACCGCTTTCGGATGAGGAAAAATCGGTAGTGGAAGAAGTCACAAAGATCATGATGGATATCCCTCAGATTGGGTGTACTGCTTGCAAGTACTGCTGTGACGGCTGTCCGCAGAATATCAGCATCCCGGATGTTTTCAGGGTGATCAACACAATGAATCTGTATAACGAGGAATTCCGGCCGAAGCAATTTTACGGCGGACTGGTAAAATCAGGACATGGCAGGGCAGCAGACTGTGTTGCCTGCGGGCAATGTGAGAGCGTATGTCCACAGCATCTGCCGATCATCAGCCTGATGCAGGAAGCAGCAAAGAAGCTTGACGAAGGATGAAGGCGCAGACCAAAAAGGAGGAATATGAAATGGATGCTTTAGAAGCTATTAAAACCAGAAGAAGCACAAGAAAATATAAGGAAGAGATGCCGCCCCGCGAGCTGATCGAGCAGGTTATTGAGGCCGGAAGATATGCTCCTAGCGGTCACAACAGCCAGACAACGCATCTGATCGTTATTACGGATAAAAAAGTGCATGAAGAGATCACTACTGTAGTGAAAGACGCGCTGTCCAAAATGGAAGTCGGACCGGACACCTATGTTTCGCTGAAATACGCGGTCGAGGCTTCAAAAAAAGATGGCTATACGTTCTTCTATCAGGCACCGATACTGATCGTTGCTGCTAATAAAAAAGACTATGGCAATGCACTGGCTGATACCGGATGTGCCCTTGAGAATATGATGGTAGCGGCAAATGCGTTAGACCTTGGTTCCTGCTGGATCAATAACCTCCACTGGCTGGATGAAAATGAACAGGTCAGAGAATACCTGTATCAGTATGGTCTGGGAAAAGATGAAACGATAACCGGAGGTCTTGCCCTTGGTTACGCATTTAACGGACTTCCGGACAGAACGCCACTGGAAAGAAAAGGAAACCCGGTAACCTGGGTCGAATAATGAATCAAACAAGAACCGGAGGCAGCCATGACCTCCGGTTCTTTTTATTTTCTGTTTTGCATTTATTCAGCAGTGCGGTTCAGGCTCTTAAGAAATCGCTCTGTATCTCCGCCCGGTTCGCAGACAGCATTGCCGGCAATTGGCGGCGTCAGTGACAGACGCGGAGCACAGGACGTTGTACGGAGCATACCAATTCCGGGATGGAAGGCCCTCCTGCTCAATCCGCTCGCTTTTGCATATGGCTCTTCCATGCACTCCATTCCAAAGTTTCGCAGTACACGGACATCGCAGTCCACAGGAGTAAGCGCTTCAATCAGTCCTTCAGAGGTATTTGACAGGAATACGTTCTCCATCTTTTTTTCTGCATCGTCTGCAGAAAAGTCGATCCCATCAAAAAGGTGGGAGCTTTTCAGTTTTTCTGCATCTGCATTTGCAAGAAATACCATTCCATCAGAGGTGGTGTAAATGCGGTCGTACATATTCCAGCCGGTTGCATTCGGACCAGCTGGCTCATCCCAGACTTTTCCTTCATAACCAATCATATACGGCACCTGTGCCAAGGTTGCAGTACGGGAGAGACATGCCTGCACGCGCTGACCTTCTCCGGTTCGCAGACGATGATAAACTGCAAGAAGAACGCCGATGGCGGCATACTGTCCGGTGAGGTTGTCGCAGACGAGGAGAGGAACGGTCTCTGGCTTAATACCGCCGCCATAACGGCAGGTGATTCCAGCTACTGCCTCACCAAGATCTTCATGTCCGCGTTCCCACTCTCGCCAGCCACCCAGCGAATGAACATTAAGCTGAGAGAGAATGATCCCCGGATTCTTTTCCCGGAGCTGCTCCTCAGTGATTCCAAGACGTTCATATACGCTCTGGGAGAAATTACAGTGGAACACATCGCTTTCCCGGATCAGCTTGTCCAGAACAGCTTTGCCTTCTTCGGATTTCATATCAAGAAAAGTCGTTAGTTTTCCATTGTTCACTGCTTCATGTCCAACCATGGCAATTGGGTTTTCAAAGGTGCGTGGGTTATTGATCTTGATGACTTCAGCCCCGTACTCTGCAAGGATCCGGCCGCAAATCGGGCCTGCAAGCACTTGACAGAAGTCTAGCACGCGAATCCCGGCAAGTGGTGGAGCTATGCCATCTGTTCCAAGCTTTAACTGCGGAGCAGTGCGGTCAGCAAGTTCTTTCAGTATTTCCTCTCTGTCTGCATCCGGAAGATGTCTTGGAGAACTGCCGGCACAATCTCCGGAGCCAAGCATCAGTGAAGGAACACCTGGCTGCATTGTCGCTCCAAGCAGAGGGTCCATTACCGGAATCACGGATCGACTGTCAATTGCGGAAGCATCCTGAATCCATTCTTCTGCAGTCTGGGCGGCAACGACGCCGGCCTGATAGTCTTCCTGCGCTGTCTTTTCCCATTCCAGTGCAGTTTTGCTTGCAACAAGCTTTCGTAGTTCCTGATCTTCTTCCGGTGTCAGTTCTTTATGTGTTGCCCATTCTTCCGGAATAAAAGCATCTACCAGATTTTTGACTCCACGAGGCGGAGGTGTGATCTGGATATAACGGCCGTCTTTTGTGGGATATTTTGCAAGGTACTGCACCAACTCGTAATCACGGACGACGCGTTTTCCATCGCCTGGTGTTGAAGGCATTGGTGCGCGCGGAGCAGTTCCGTTAATTCCCTGCACTTCAAAGCAGGCGTCATAGAGCGGGACTTCTATACTCTGACCTTTTCCACTTTTTTCTCTGACGATCAGTGCTGCTATAATGCTGTGTACTGCCTGCGCTGCTGCAAAGACCGATGCAAGTGTAAGAGCATTAAAACGTGTCTGAGCCCGCATTCCTGTATACAGTCCTGCTTCAGCAGCAATGATCCCTTCCCATCCGCGAAGGCCTGCGCGCGCATCGCGCTCAGAGAATCCCGGAATGGAGCAATAGATCAGTGCCGGATTAGAAGCATAAAAGTTTTCCTTTCCAAGTCCAAAGCGGCTCATTACACCTGGACGGAAATTCTCGATCACTACATCCGCAGTCTCGATCAAACGGTAGGCAGTGGCTAAATCATCCGAATCGTTTAGATCCAGTACAATGTTGCGCTTTCCGCGCATCAGCACTGCGTTTGCTTCATAAGCATTCCAGCGCGGTCCTCCAGGAGGATCGACATGAATAACATCGGCTCCATAATCGGCCAGGATCATCGAAGCCATTGGTCCTGCGATGTATTGTCCAAAGTCAATGACCCGCAGACCCTTTAAGGTTCCATTTTCCATATTTCCGTCCACTCCTTTCACATGTTTGTATAAGTAGCATACCTTTTCCCATGCAGAAATACAAATCAAATCATACTGCAGAATTGTTCCGTCAGCATGAAAGTGATAGTATATAAAAAAGTAGTGTTTGATCAGACAACAATCTGGAAAGGAAGCAGTTATGGAAGATAAAATTCTGAAAGCATTGGACCCACGAGGTCTCTTCAACGATGTACAAAGGGCTCCGCTTGCGCCAAGATTAGACACCCTTGCCGGAAAAACTGTCTATATTATCAATTCATGGCCGGGAGACACACATGGCTTTAATCAGGTTGAGGAGGCTCTGGATGCGTATTTGCGGGAGAAATATGAAGGAATTCAGCTGGAATACCGTACCAGACTGAGTTATGCCTCTGATGATCCGCCGCTTTGGGCGGAGATGAAGGAGCGTGCCGATGCCTTTATCTATTTTGGAGCTCCATCGTGTTCTACGACTGCCTGTGCAGTAACGTGGCCTGCAAGGAGCATTGAACGTGCAGGAATCCCTGGCCTTACCGTGATTTATAAATATCTGGAGCAGGATGCTATGATCTCGCGGGAACGGGAGGGAATGTGCATCCGCCTGGCGGAAACAGAATTTCCTTGTAATGACATCAGTGATGCAGATCTGAAAGTTCTTTTACAGGACATTGAAAATGCACTGATTTTGCCGCTGAAGGAAGAAGAACTAATAAGTGGTCCTTATACTCCGCAGCAGCCGCCGCGCTTCTGTGCAGAAGGGACAGAGGATGAACTGCAGGAATTCTTTCAGAACAGCGGTCTGACGGATGGTCTTCCTGTAATTATTCCAACGGAAGAACGTGTCGCAGAAATGTTGAAGGGTACGTCTCATGCGCCGGATGAGGTCGTTGTCAGGCAGATGGCGCCGGAGGGAAGAATAGTTACGGTGGAAAAGGCTGCGATCACTGCAGTCATGGCCGGTGCAAAACCGGAGTATATGCCTGTTATCCTCGCAATGATAGAGATAATGGGAACAGACCAGCGTCATCATCAGACGGCAAAATCGACAAATGCGTTCAGCTTCATGCAGGTCGTTAACGGTCCGATCCGAAAAGAGATCGGGATGAATGATTCCGTCTATGCCCTTGGCGCTGGAAACCGTGCGAATGCCGTCATCGGCAGGGCACACCGTCTGGCGCTGACAAATCTTGGCGGAAGTGAGGTTGGTGTAAATCTTATGGGCGTCATGGGAAACGCAACGACTTATGCATTTGCCTTTGCAGAAAATGAAGAGAGCAGTCCATGGGAGTCTTATTCCGTTGGCAGAGGGTATGGGGCCGATGAAAGTGTTTTGACGATCCTGACTGGCGGATGGAGCCATTGTGGAAATTATATGCTGAAGCCGTCGCTTGATGAGTTTTATGCCGCAGTCAAAACGTTCGAATTGCTTCACGGAGTCACGATCCTTCTTTCCCCAATGAGGGCAAAAGAACTTGCCGAACAGGAAGGCTGCAAGACGAGGGCAGAGATAGAAGAATATCTTTGGAAGAACATCAGTATGAGCATTGGCGAGTTGAAGGAAATAGGAATCTTCCAGCGGATGATCGTTCCGGATTACAAATCCGGAAGGCACGAATGGGACCCATCCTTTATCTCACTTCCTGACGATGCTGTTGTTCCTGTTTTTCCACGTAAACAGATGAATGTGATCGTCGTAGGTGATCCGAAGGGCAGCAACGTGGTACAAGGCTGGTCTCAATGCAATGCACACAGCACGTCGATCGATAAGTGGAGATGATCGATAAAAGATAAAAAAGGAGGAAACAATGGCACACCCACCCGGAAGAGGTTTTGGTCCGGCAGGGCCAAGAGGTTTTCTCACAGATGAAGAAAAAAAGGAAATGCCTCGCGTAACTGGAGGTTTATTAAAGCGGATCTTCGGCTACCTGAAACCGTATTTGCTGCAGTTTATCATTGTGTTCATTACTATACTTGCAGCAGCTGTTATCGGGCTGTTTCCATCTATTATTACAGGGCGTATTGTTGATGAGGCACTGATTGGGAAAGATATGACTCTCCTGATCAAACTTCTGATTGCAGCTGTTGTTACGCTGGCAGCGTCACAGGCCATTTCAGTTCTGGAATCCTATATTAATGCATGGATCTCGCAGCGGATCATTTTTGATATGCGCAATCAGATGTATAACCATCTTCAGTATATGCCGCATTCCTTTTTTACAACCGAAAAACAGGGCGATATCATTACCCGCATGAATACGGATATCAGCGGCGTCAGCTCAGTGATCTCCGGAACACTGCAAAACATTGTAAGTAATATTGCGACTGTTGTGACGACTCTCGTGGCACTTTTCACCATGAGCTGGAAACTGGCCATTGTGGGAATCATTGTCATTCCGCTTCTGATCATTCCGACACGATCTGTAGGCAGGACCCGATGGGCATTGCTTTCCAAAAGTCAGGAAAAAACAGATGAGATGAATGAGCGGATCAATGAGACCTTAAGTGTTTCAGGTTCTCTTTTGGTGAAACTGTTTGCCCGTGAGAAGAAAGAGTATGATAACTTTGTAAAAGTGAATGAAGAGGTTACGCAGTATGCTTTAAAAGAAGCCCGCAGCGGAAGATGGTTCCGTATGATCATGGGTATGTTTACACAGGTAGCACCGCTTTTGATCTATTTTGCGGGCGGACTTTTTATCATTCGGGTATGGGATCCGACACTTACCGTTGGTACGATCACAGCAACAGTTGCATTGGTTAACAGGCTCTATCGGCCGGTGGAGTCTCTTTTAAATATTCAGGTGGACTTTACAAGATCCCTGGCTCTGTTTACCAGAATTTTTGATTACTTTGATAAAGAAAGCACGATCGTCTCACCGGAAAATGGAAAGAAACCAGAATTCCGTAATCAGGATATCTGCTTTGATCATGTAGAGTTCTCCTATGATCCGGAAAAGCCACTCTTGAAAGATGTTGATTTTACTGTTCCGGGCGGAGCCATGTATGCGATCGTGGGTGCATCCGGATCAGGCAAATCCACACTTGTGAACCTTATCCCTCGTCTTTATGATGTCCTGGGAGGAAAAGTGACGATTGCCGGAGTGGATGTCAGAGATATCGATCTTTCTTATCTGCGAGGCAGTATAGGCGTTGTAACGCAGGATGCTTATTTATTTAACGGAACCATCCGCGAGAATCTGCTCTATGCAAAAGAAGACGCAACAGAAGAAGAACTGGAGGCGGCATGCAAAGCTGCTAATATACATGATTTCATTGCTTCACAGCCGGAAAGATATGAGACAGTTGTCGGAAACCGGGGGCTGAAACTTTCCGGTGGAGAAAAACAGAGGCTGTCTATCGCCAGGGTTCTGCTGAAAGACCCAAAGATCCTGATCCTGGATGAAGCAACCAGCGCGCTGGATTCCATTTCGGAAAGTGCCATTCAGGACGCACTGGAAACGATTATGGAAGGGAGGACCAGCATTGTGATCGCGCACAGACTGTCCACGATTTTAAGTGCAGACCGGATCATTGTTATTGGAAACGGAACGATTGCACAGCAAGGGACTCATGATGAACTTTTGGATCAGGGAGGCATTTACAAAGAACTTTATGAGACGCAGTTCCGTGTTGTTTTAGATCACGAAATGCAGGAAGACGAGGAAAAATGAAAATATATATTGTCCGTCATGGAGAAACGGCATTGAATGCAAAACATGTTATGCAGGGAAGGCTTGATGAACCGCTGAACAAAAACGGACGGGACCTGGCTGTTCTCACCGGGCAGGCCATAAAAGGAATGCGTTTTGATCATTGTATATCCAGCCCGTTAAACAGAGCTATGGAAACGGCCCAGATCATCCTTCGTGAGAGTGGAAATGATATTCCGATCATCACGGATGAGCGCCTTCTGGAAATGAATTTTGGAGATCTGGAAGGGAAATTGATTTCTGAAATGGGAGAAGAGGCTGACCGGTTTCATATGGATCCTTTTCATTTCAAAGGATTTCCGAATGGTGAAAATATTTACGATGTATGCGAAAGAACGCAGGCGTTTTTAAAAGAGTTAATTGCTAAAGATGATGGAAAAACGTATTTGCTCAGCACACACGGCTGTGCCATGAGGGGAATGGTAAACTTCCTGTTTGAAGATTCCTCTGATTACTGGCGTGGCCGCGTTCCGTATAACTGTTCGTTTACGATCATTGATGCAGAAAACGGGGAAGCAAGGCTTTGCGATGTTGATAAGGTTTATTATGATCCGGAGCTGATCGTTGACCATTTCAAGAAGTGATGTCATCATTTCTTTATCGGATAAGCGGAAAGGAGTTAGGGTCAGAAAGATGCAAATATCAGAAGACATCAGGCCGGACAATATCCGGTTGAGTGAAGATAGAAAAAAAGTCATCATCATTGATCAGGCAGCACTTCCGAACAGGTTAGAGTATCTGACATTGGACCGACTGGAAGAATGTTATAGAGCCATTCAGACATTACAAGTACGCGGAGCACCGGCTATCGGAATCTTTGCTGCATTTGCGATGTATGTTACAGCACAGCAATGGGCAGAGCTTTCCTTAGAGGAGTTTCAGGAAAAGTATCGGAAAGCGAGCGAATACCTGAACGCAGCTCGGCCGACGGCAGTCAATCTTTCCTGGGCAATTGCCCGCCTTCAGAAGATCGTTGATGAGCAACCTGAGAAATCTGTCAAGGAAGTTATTCATCTGTTAGGAGAAGAAGCTGACCGGATCCAGCAGGAAGATATGGAGATGTGTTTTCAGATCGCATCACATGGTCTTTCTCTGTTAAAAGAAGGCGATGGGATCCTGACGCATTGTAACGCAGGCCCTTTGGCAACTTCCTGCTATGGGACAGCCCTTGGTCCGATGATGCTCGGTAAGGAACGAGGAATGAATTTCCGGGTTTTTGCAGATGAAACAAGACCGCTTTTGCAGGGAGCAAGACTGACAACTTATGAGCTGCAGAAAGCCGGGATCGATGTAACATTGATATGTGATAATATGGCATCGGTCGTAATGAAAAACGGCTGGGTGGATAAAGTGTTTGTAGGCTGTGACAGAATTGCCGCGAACGGAGATTTTGCAAACAAGATCGGAACAAGTGGAGTGGCAATTCTGGCAAACTATTATCATATTCCTGTTTACACTTTAGGTCCGTCATCAACCATTGATCTGGATACTCCTACAGGGGCGGATATTCCTATTGAACTGCGCGATCCGGATGAAATCCGCACTATGTGGTATCAGATGCCGATGGCGCCGGAAGAGGTGCCATGTTATAACCCATCTTTTGATGTGACAGATCATTCACTTCTTGCAGGAATCGTGACAGAAAAAGGAATCGTTTATCCTCCATTTGAAGAAAACCTGAAACGGTTGTTTCAGAAATAAGGCAATGCTATACTGAATCAGAATAACAGATAAAAGGAGAAAGGAGAATCATCACATGAGTCAACAAGTTTCCATAGAAATCCTCGAGCCATCAGGCGTGCTTGAAAATCCGCGTCGGGAAGGGCTCTTTGCACCGCGTCTTGACGATCTGAACGGCAAGACCATCGCGTTGATGAGTATCAATATTCCAATGTATTTCGGAACTACCAGCGATCCGTTTTTCGATGCTGTGGAGAAGAAACTGAAAGAACGTTATCCGGAGGTTAAGATCCTTCGCATGAATTCTTTCGGAACACCGATCGACCCGCCGGAGAAGGCGCTGGAGATCGCCCCGCTCTGTGATGCCTGGCTGGAAGGCGTCAAGGACGCTCATTCTCAGGGCAGACATGATGCCGGTGCATGCATGGAGAAAGCAGGAAAGCCGGGCGTGAGCATCTGCGTTGATGTTCTCCGCCGCGCGAAAGCAGCAAACCAGGACATCAGCGGCGTACCGAATGTGCGTATCGTCACCGTTCCGGCCGTGGAATATGCCGCCGGAAAAGAAGATCCGGAGTGTATGGATAAGGTGGCAGGCGAATGTATCGATGAGATCATTGATGCGCTGACCAAGCCATTGACGGAAGAGGAGAAGAGTTCCTTTGACCTGGGGCGGGATCAGGTTCCTAAGACTTTTACAGGCGAATCCTATAACGAAGCTTATGAGGAGTTCATGGAATACTGCATGGAAAACCATCTGGGTGATGGACTCCCAGTGGTACCGCCAACGAAGGAAGCGGTTGAGTGGATGCTTTCCGGCACCTCCTATCCGCGAGATAAAGTGATCGGTCTGGTGGAGCCAAAACAGGGCATTGCCACTGTGGAAAAGATTGCCATCGCATCTGTTATGGCAGGCGCAAAACCGGAATACCTTCCGGTTATCATTGCTATCATGGAAGTGCTCACTGATCCGGATTTCAACCAGTTCCATATCGTTAACGAGATCCTTCCTGCCATTTTCATTTCCGGTCCTATTATCAAGGAACTGGGAATCAATAATAAAGTCGGCTATCTTGCTCCGGGTACCAGAGCAAACAGTGCCATCGGCCGTGCGGTCCTGATGAGCATGATCACTATCGGCTGGCGTGATATGACGATCTATGCCTCCCCTGGAGGCCAGGGACGTCCGGCAGCATATGCGAACATATTTGTCGCAGAGAACCAGGAAGACAGTCCTTGGACATCCTGGGCAGAGCAATGGGGATACGGACCAGAGGAGAGCGTTGTCACTGCCTGCGAATTCTTAACGGAATACAGGGGCCCGTCCGAGAGTGTAGGCTATCCAAATTTTGAGGCGAAGTTTGCTACGCTTACATCACTGTTCAACCGGAGAGGACCAGTCTTCGCAAATACCGGATTGCCTCGCTTCTCACAGGGTGTTCGTCCGATGCTTGTCATTCATCCGACCATGGCAAAAGAGCTTGCCGATCGCGGTTTTACTAAAGAGAGCTTCATCCAGTATCTGTACGATACCAATGTGATCGATTATGATTCCATGACGGAAGAAGAACGGGAGGAATTAAGAGAGCAGCTGAAGCTGGAAGAACAGCTAAGGCAGGAAGGACAGTTGGGTCGTGCCCCGCTGCGGCCGGAGGAGATCAAACCAGGTCTGCATCTTGAGCCGTTCAGCTCGCCGGATAACGTGCTGGTCATGGTTGCCGGTTCCGGCTCAGGCCAGACGCATCTTTATTACACTTCTGCCGGATCGACAGCAGCACTTTTCGGGGGTATTAAGAAAGCAATCCCTTGGATGACAAAACCGATCCACGGCGCAACACTGACCAAATACGGAAAGTAACAGGGGGAAAGACTATGCCTTATATTCGTGCAAATGGGATACGTATTGCGTTTGATACTTTTGGCAGTTTAAAGAATAAACCACTGTTCCTGATCCACGGGCTGACAGGGCAGCGTATGTCCATGGAGAAACTGGCCGAGCAGCTTTCTGATGAGTTTTTCGTCATCACCTATGACTGCCGGGGCCATGGCCAGACGGATCATCCTGCAGCATATGATTTAGCGGATCATGGCCGCGATCTGCTGGCTTTGATCGATGTCCTTGGTTATGAACAGGCATCGGTCCTGGGAGCATCGATGGGTTCTTATATTGCCCTGCAGGCGGCGGAACTGGATCCGGCAAAGATCGACAAACTGATCTTAGTTACTGCGAAATCTTATGACGATGGAAGCGGCTCTTCTGTTCAGCGCCTGCTCCGTGAAGCGGGCCTGGATATGGCTACAGCTCCTCCGGAGGAGAGATCCCGCATTTTGAGCACAGCGCTGTGGTCGCCTAATGTTTCTAAGGAACTGCTAACAGCACTGGCTCCAAGGATGAAACTGAGCGGTGAAAATGTTGTCCCGCTGACTCCGGAAGAGACGGTTGCCGTGAATCAGGCACTGGTAGGTTTTGACCTGCGAAGGGATCTTGAAAACGTGTCCTGCCAGACACTGGTGATCTCCGGCACATATGACAAGATCAACCCGCCGGCTTTCGGCAAAGAAATCGCGGAAAAGATCCCGCTGGCGGATTATGTGGAGTTTCCGGGAGGACATCTTTTGACCATGGAGTTTGAAGAAGACTATGTCCGCTGCGTAAGAACTTTTCTGGAGAAATGATCCAAAAAATATAACAACTGGAGGAACCAAGTATGGCCGATTTTTTTGAACTGTTGATGATCGTTTGCTTTGGCGTTTCCTGGCCATTGAATATTTATAAGGCATGGAAAGCTCGGACGACAAAAGGCAGCAGTGTTCCATTTTATTTTCTGATCCTGATTGGGTATTTGTTTGGCATCACCAGTAAGGTGATCAAGCTTTATCGTGGCATTTCCACACCAGGATATGTATGGTTTTTCTATATTCTTAATTCTGTCATTGTCACCCTGGGAATTCTCGTGTGGTTCCGCAACCGCCGATTAGACCGGATACGGGAGAGCGAAGCATAAGACAAGAAACAAACGATTCTTTTCAAAGTCAACATTTATTTCGATATATATCAAAATAAATGTTGACTTTTTTTGTTTCCTGTGATTAAATTTGATTCGATAAACATAAAAACAAATTTTAAGACAGGAGGAAATAATGGTGAAAGATTTCATGGAATACCTGACGGATCAGGTTGAAGCAGGGAAAAATGATATCGCCAGACTGGAAGCAGATGGCCGCAAGGATGATGCTGATTTTGCCAAAGTGCGGAACAATATATATGATGTTTGCAGAACAGTTACCAAAGCTCTCGTGGACCGGCCGGGAGCTGGTTCTGAGGCTGTCAGGGCACAGCTGGAACGTTTTAACAGAGAATGGAATGCTGCTCTTGAACAGGCCAGAGAGCATGACGATATCAGGAATACGGTGATCGGAGAGATTAAATTGGACGCATTAAAAGATGTGATCGCACATTTTCCGGAGGAAGAAAAATGACACAGGAAAACGCACTTAAGATTTTTAAGAGTTTATCAGATATGTCTCGCCTTCGTATCGTACAGTCACTGACGCAGGGCGATATGTATACAGAACTGCTGGCAGAACGTCTTGAACTGACTCCATCTACGGTTTCCTTTCATATGAAAAAACTGGAGGAGGCTGGTCTGGTAGTTTCCCGTAAAGAACAGTATTACACGGTTTACTCTCTTAACCGAAAACTGTTGGAAGCGTCTTTGTTTGAGGTTGCGTCATCGGAAGCGGAACAGATCGATGAACAGCAGAAAAGAGAAGAAGTATACCGCCAGAAAGTGATCAATTCTTTTTTCAAATACGGAAAGCTCCAGTCAATCCCTGTTCAAAGGAAGAAAAAGCTGATATGTTATGAAGTGATAGCAGAGAACTTTACCCTGGGGAAAGTATACAGTGAGAAGGACCTTGACGAAATCATCTTGCGCATTCATGATGATTACTGCACCATCCGGCGGGATATGATCGGAGAGGGAATTCTGCGCAGAAATGGAAATAAATATGTGAGGTTAAGATGAAAAACCTGTAACAACATCTTTTATCTTATTAACTTCAGCTATATTGGCATCGCAATTGTACTTTAAGGAGAAAAAATGAGAAAGTATGCTTATCTGAAAGAACCTCTGAAAAAGGACCTGGATGTCTTTGTTTATAAGATCATGCTTTGTGAAACTGCAGAGGGGGTCTATCTGTTTGAATATACCAGCTTAGATGCGGTGATGAGTGCATCGGATCTTTGTTATGAATCATTGGAAGATTTGTATGATGACTGGGAAGAACGTATTGATGAAAGAGGATGGATCGAAATGGAAGATCCATTACCGGATTGTCAGCAGGATGCGTTCATTCCGCTTCGGGTAAAAGGCCGTGATATCGGAAAACCGGAGTGGGGAACCTATGAAACACTGAAAGATGGAAACTGGGTTCCTTATATCCCCGATTTCAACAATGATTAATAAAAGCAAGCCCGCGGAGAAGTCCGTGGGCTTTTTTAAGTCTGATTGTTTTGTGACTTTCCCTGTGATATTATGTGAACATAATGAATAATAGTTTCTACTATTAAAAGACTATTCTATGAAGGGGGTATTTTACAATGGATTTAATGGAAAAATATGGCGCAGCTGCAGCGAAAGAATCAATTCGTCAATTCTGCCCACCGCGCTGCTATGAACTGGCAGGTCAGGAGCTTCATTTTGTTATTGATACAGGTGAAGAGACCGGGGCATATCTGATTCATGTCCTGGACAAAAAGCAGCTCGAATGGAGCAAAGGAGAAGGAGCTCCAAAGACGGAAACTTACGAGTGCCGTAAATCAGACGATGACACCTATCTGCTTACTTATACAGTAGAAGGCAGCGAACCACGTGAGAATCACACATGGATCATCGATATGGAGAACGAGCTGGTTACTTTATTAAGATGTTCTCTGGGTGAGAATCCTATGTGGCCGCTTCTGGTCGAGAGCCATTTCGGCTTTGGTATTATTCAAATAGAGGGTAAAGAACATACAGATATCCGCCGTCACGGATTTACAAATGATGTCACGGGAACCTCCGTCCGTTGGACCTATGGAAACTCACTTTCCACAGTTCACGTTTATCATGATCCACACTGGTATCGCATTGGTTATCCTAGAGGTGAAACCCGTTCCGCTGACGGTGCAAGCGGCATCCGTGCTCTGATGATGGAAATGCCGAGCAGTGATGAACCTTGCTACTATGTAAAGATCAAAGAGGGCATGTATCTTGTAAGCTGCACAGAACAGAACCTGGAAAAGATCCTGGGTGCACGTTTTGGATTCCGCAGCAACACACTTTGCTTCCTGGACAATTGGAACAGACTGACCAGCGTAGGCCGTGCGTTCGGAACATGGACAAAAGAAGGCCAGGATCTTCCGCTGCTCATGATGATCGGTAAATACGGATCCCCGCAAGAGGTCGATGACCATTTTTTTACAGATCCGATCCCGTATCTGATTTAAAGGGGTCGGAACGTTCTGATGACCAGAATGAATAAAGAGAGGATAATAATATGAATTCCAAATATACGCATGTCTTTTCTCCGATCAATATCAGGGGAATTGATTTTAAGAACCGCATTGTCTTAGCACCGCCGTCTCCGAACCTGGCTGGAACAGACGGAGAGATCACGCCGGAGTTTATTGACTGGTTCCACATGTTTGCGCGTGGCGGTGTATGTACCATCTACGTTGGAAACTCATCTATTGATATCACAGAGTGTAAAGATGAGGCATTTCAGCTGGACTTGGGATCTGACAGCCGCATCCGGAATCTTGCCCGCTTTGCAGATATGGGCAAGCAGTACGGCTGCCATGCTTCTCTGGAAATCAACCATAATGGAGAGAACACCGCATTTGAGACGGTCGGCCATGCACCTTTCAGTTCTTCGCCGAATATTTCTTCCACAGAGCAGGCACGTGCAAAGCGTCTCGGACGTGATCCAATCCCGGCAATTGAGATGGATCAGGCCAAGATCGACGAAACAGTTATGAAGTACGGCATGGCTGCACAGCGTATGAAACGGGCAGGCATGGATATTTGTCTGGTACATGGCGGCCATGGCAATCTGATCAGCCAGTTCACCAGTCCTTTATATAACCACAGAACAGATAAGTACGGCGGATCCATTGAAAACCGCGCACGTTTTGCTATTGAGGTTTGCGACAAGATTCGTGAGCTTTGCGGTGAAAAGTTTGTTATCGAATTCCGTATTTCTGCAGATGAGATTGCGGAAGAAGGCATGCATTTTGATGAAACGCTGCAGTTGATCGGACTCCTGAAAGATCATATTGATATTCTGCATGTGTCCGCAGGACTGCACAGCGATTTCAACATGAAATATTACCGCAACTGGTGCCAGAACTATATGATGTCAAGAGGCTTTAATGTACATTATGCCGCTGACGTTAAGAAAGCATATCCGGATCTGCTTGTGACAACCGTTGGATCTATCACCAGCATAGAAATGGCGGAAGAGATCATTGCAAATGGATGGGCAGATTTCGTTGCAATGTGCCGTCCGCTTATGGCGGACCCTGATATGCCAAACAAATATGCGCACAATCAGCCTGAAGAACACCGTCCTTGCTTACGGTGTGATACTTGTACCAAGCACCTTATGATCCCGAAACCGATCTTCTGTGCAGTCAACCCGATGTCTGCCATGACTTCGGAGCTGCGTGACGGTGTTGTCCCGAAAGCAACGATCAAGAAGAGAGTTGCTGTAGTAGGAGCAGGACCTGGCGGTGTACAGGCAATGATGACGCTTGCTGACAGAGGGCATGATGTAACGCTTTATGAGGCAAGTGATAAAGTGGGCGGTAATGTCATAGAAGCTGCACAGCCTCCTTTCAAAATTGACTGTGCAGATTATCTGAAATGGCTGCAGTACCAGGTTGGCAAATATGAAAAGGCCGGCGTTCGGGTATTGATGAATACCAAAGCAACAAAAGAGATTCTGGATAAAGAAGAATATGATGCTGTGATCATTGCTATTGGTGCTGATCCGCGTCTCCCGGATGTACCTGGTGCAGACAAATATCCTGTCAGCTGGGCACCTTACGGGGAATCACATCCGGAAACTGTTGGACAAAAAGTAGCAGTCATTGGCGCAGGTTCTGTTGGAATTGAAGCAGCGATCGATCTGAAGGATCAGGGCAGGGATGTTATCGTTATCGAGATGGATAATGAAGCAGACAGCTATTCCCGCATGCACGCCGCTGCAGGCCCGAGCGCAAGAGAACTGCTTAACATAACCAAAGAGAAGGAGATTCCGATCTATTATGAGAATCGCCTGGCAGAAGTTGGCGATGGTTATGTGCTTTGTACGAATACAGCCACAAATGAAACGGTGCGCTATGAATGTGACAGCGTTCTGTCTGCTATGGGTATGATCCCACGGATGGAAGAAGCTAACTCACTCCGTCACAGCGCTCCGGAAACGGATGTTTATATTATCGGAGATGCGAAGGAAGCCGGAACGATTTCCAATGCTGTGAATCAGGCATTCCAGGCAGCTCTGCATATTTAAGTAAGAAAGGAAAACCGCTATGTATACGTTTAGACCTTATACCGAGCGCGTCGCAAGACTGCGCGATGCGGTCCGTGACAGGCTCATGGTTGCTGACGCAGCCAAATCGCGGCTACAGCTGGAAGCACTGAAAAAGTATCGGAAATATCCGCCGATCCTGCAGAAACCATACATCTCGCTGTACGTTCTGGAACGCATGCCGCTGAATATTCAGGAGGATGAATATTTCTTCGGAAACCTGGGCTGCAAAGGATTCGGCAATGCAGGAGGTATGATGTGGCTGAGCGCGGATATTGAGAATACCTGGCCTATCCAGGAAGACGGTCTTCATCATGCCCCGCTGGATGATCCGTTCTACTCCAAGCAGCTGATGGCTATTTCACCGGAAGATCTGAAAGAGTTGCGGGAGATCGCTAAAGAGCGTGCAGAGATCTCAGGTGGTTTCGGCGCAAAAGACTGGCTTCCGGACGGTGTGGAAGATCTGTTCTGCCTGCAGGCGAACCCATCCGGCAAGATCGGCGGCTGGCCGATCTATCTGCCGCCAGGACATCTGACCCCAGGCTACCAGAACATCATCCGGGATGGTTATGGCAAGATCCGAAAGCAGGCTCAGGACTGGCTGGATGAACGCGAAGGCAATATCATGGGCGATGACATCGGCAAGTATATGTTCTACAAAGCCGCTACCGTTGCCTGCGATGGTGCCATCACACTGACCCGCCGCTATGCTGACCTGGCAAGAGAGCTGGCAGAAAAAGCTACGGATCCTGCAAAGAAGGCAGAATACGAGAGTCGCGCAGAAAGCCTGGATTGGATCGCTACCGAGACCCCTCGTACGTTCTGGGAAGCATGTCAGATGGCGATGTTATACGATGTGTTCCTGAAGTCTGATAATGACCCGGGTGTCATCAGTATGGGGCGTTTTGACCAGTACACCTGGCCGTTCCTCAAAAAAGAACTGGAAGAGGGCACCATCACTCTGGATGAGGCACAGGAGTATGTGGACGGCTTCTTCCTGAAGATCAATACGTTTTATCATGGCGGCTTCGGTATTAATGCACAGACTTCTGGTATTGGCGTTTCTTTCCAGCATACCACTATCGGCGGCATGGATCCTGTCACCGGCGAAGATGCAGTGAACCCTGTATCTTACATGGTACTGGAAACGATGGCACGTCTGGATCTGCATGACCCGACCATTTCACTCCGTGTGACGAAGAACACCCCGAAGGAGATGTGGGACTGCGCGATGGCAGCATCCACCCGTGTCGGTGGATTGCCGCTGCTGCAGAACGATGAGATAATTGTTCCTTCGCTCATAAGAGAACTTGGATTCAGTCTGGAAGACGCTCGTAACTTTGCATTCATCGGCTGCCAGGAGATCACAGGATCAGGCAATGACTACCCGGCTCCGAACGGCTCCGCAATGGGCCATAACGGAATCTTCTGGGCAATTGCGCTGCTGATGGCCATCAACAACGGCATCAACCCGATCAACGGCGCACAGTGTCCGGAGAAAGTGCGTTCCGGATACCTGTATGACATGGAGACGTTTGACGATGTCAAAGCAGCGTTTGAGAAGATCTGCACCTGGATGCTGACCTGGTCAGCAACGTTGAACAATCTGACCGAGCACGAGTATCCACGTCTATTCCCATATCCAAACCTTTCCATCTCCACAGAAGGATGTATGGAATCCGGTAAAGATGTGTCCGAGGGCGGTGCAAAATACAACAGTTACGGCGGAACGGCAACCGGTCTTGCAACGACGGCCGATTCTCTGACTGCTCTGAAATATATCGTTTATGATAAAAAAATTGCGACGCGCGAAGAGTTCCTGCAGGCGATCCTGGATAACTGGGAAGGCCATGAGGAGTTACGGCAGATCGTGCTGAACACGGTCCCGCATTATGGAAACAATGATCCGTATGCAGACGAATCGATGACTTATGTCATGAATCTGTACTATGATATCACACGCGCATTCTCGACCTGCCGGTGCACGACTTACAAGTGTGGCACTTTTGGTGCTTCCGATCATGTGGTCCAGGGTGAGATCACCTGGGCAACTCCGGATGGAAGAAAGACCGGAGATCCGATCGCAGACGCCTGCAGCCCGGCACAGGGAAGAGATAAGTGCGGACCGACCTCTGTACTGACGTCAGCTACGAAATACGAGCAGGGTCATCTTATGGACGGCATGGCACTGAACCTGAAGATCCATCCGACTTCCCTGCAGGGAGATGACGGTATTACGAAACTGGAGAATCTGACCCAGACCTATTTCAATCAGGGTGGTATGGAAGTCCAGTACAATGTGGTCGATGGGGAAACACTAAGGAAGGCACAGAAGAACCCAGAGAAATATCACAATCTGGTCGTGCGTATCGCAGGCTTCTCCGCATATTTCGTGGATATGACCGAGGCAATGCAGAATGACATCATCTCGCGTGCCGAGCATAGAATGTAGTTCAAAGCAATAATATCAATAATAGACAAAGGAGTAGGAACATGCAGGAATATAAACTTTTTTTGGCGGGAGAATGGACCGCAACAGAAAGCGGAACTGTTAAAGAAGATTTGAATCCGGCGGATGGAAGCGTGTTTGCCAATGTGCATTTTGCAGGACCTGCTGAAATCGAGACCGCAATCAGTAAAGCAGTAGAAGCGCAAAAAGAATGGGGAGCTCTGCTTCCGGAAGCAAGGGAGGCAGTTCTTCTGAAGGCAGCAGATTATCTGGCCGCAAATATGGAGTCCTTCGCTGGACGGCTGATCGCAGAAAGCGGTTCAGCGTTCATGAAGACCATGGGAGAATTGGAAGAATGCGTAAACATCTTCCGGGCAGCAGCAGGAGAGTGCAGAAGAGTCGATGGTCAGCTGTATCCGGCAGATATGCCTGGACAGGTATCAGCATTTGTTCCGCAGCCTTTGGGCGTAGTACTCGGAATTGGACCGTTTAATTATCCGGTACTTCTTTGCTTGAATAAAGTAGCTCCGGCAATTGCAGTCGGAAACTCATTTATCTTAAAACCATCAAGTGATACCCCGGTCACCGGTCTGATGATCGCAGAGTGCCTGGAGGCAGCCGGACTTCCGAAGGGCGTCTTCAGTGTACTGCCAATGAGCGCAGATCTGGCCGAGACTGTAATTGCAGATCCGAGAGTGAAAATGGTCGCATTTACCGGATCTACAGCAGCAGGCAAAAAGATTGCCGTAAAAGCAGCAGAAAACCTGACAAAATGCGCCCTGGAAATGGGCGGCAAGAACCCGATCATCGTGTTAAAAGATTTTGATATTGCCAAAGCAGTTGATATATGTGCGTTCAGTGCATACTTCCATCAGGGACAGATCTGTATGGCGGGTGCCAGAGTCATTGTAGAGGCTCCAATCTATGACGCATTCTGTGAGGCCATGAAGACAAAAGCAGAAGGTGTTAAGGTAGGACCGCCGGAAGAAGTGACAACGATCGTAGGACCTTTGATCCATGAAGAAAAATGTGCATTTATTGATGAGCTGATCGCTGATGCTGTTGGCAAGGGCGCAAAAGTCTTAGCAGGCGGAACTCATGAAGGACCATATTATGCACCGACCGTTGTGGCAGATGTGACAACTGATATGCGTATCTTCTACGAAGAATGCTTTGGCCCGATCATTCATATCACCAAGGCAAATGATGCAGACGATGCATTAAGACTTTGCAATGATAATACCTATGGGCTTTCCTCAGCCCTTCTGACGAACGATATTTCAACTGCATTGACACTCGCACCGCTGATGGAATCCGGTATGGTTCATGTGAATGATTCGACCGTTATGGGATCCAGAAGAGCACCGTTTGGAGGCGTGAAGCAGAGTGGAATGGGAAGAGAAGACAGCGCATTCTCTGTGGACGAATTTACAGAAAAGAAATGGATCACCGTACAGTACGGAGACCGCGGATATCCGGTTTAATAAAAAAAGTATTACTACTTACATAAAAAAGGCTCCCTTTATCAGGGAGCCTTTTTTGTAAATTGTTTTTATAGATAATTGTCATAAATATTAGCAATATACTGTTCCATCTTTTCGCGGGAGACATCACCCGGACACATAACGTGGAACCAGTTGTGGTCAAGAGCATCCTGTGCAATCGCGATGGCATCCTCTTTGGAGACGCCGCATTCTTTTAATGGTTTAATGCCGCATTCACGCATCAGACTCCGGACTCTATCTGCCACGAGATCTGCTGCTTCTTTGGCACCAGTTCCTTCCGGGATTTTCACGCCCATGGCATCTGCGATCTGCAGGATCTCTGCCGGTTTATCTTCTGCAACAATGCGGAGCGTTTCCGGAATGGAAAGGGCACAACAGTGGCCATGTTCCATGTGGAATTTAACACCTGCCTCATGGTCAAAGCAATGTCCGATATGAACACTCATCGTTGCAAATGCAATACCAGCGATATTTGATGCGAACAGCAGGTTTGTCCTGGCTTCCAGGTTCTCAGGTTCATTCATTGCGATAGGAAGATTGTTTACGATCAGACGGATCGCATGCAGAGCCAGGAGCATATCTCTTGGATTTGGAGCTACGGATGTGCTGGCTTCAACTGCGTGGCTTAATGCGTCAAAACCGGAATAAACTGTTACGGACTTCGGACAACTTACTGTAAGCTTAGGATCGAGTACTGCAAGCTCTGCAGGGCGTAAAACAACTTTCTTTGTATCAGTAGAAAGTTCGTGGATCACGCACATTGGCGTGTTCTCACTGCCGGTTCCAGCGTTGGTTGGGATCGCATAGACCGGTGTCTTTACAACAAATCCCGGGTTTCCGTTTTCTTCCATATACTTGCGGATCGAGTCTCCGTTATCAAGAACGACGCCTGCTGCCTTTGCGGCATCCATCGTGGAGCCTCCGCCTACAGCCAAAATAATATCTGCCCCGGTCTCTTTGATCTTGGCAGCCAGTTCGTCGACGACGGTATCCGGTGTATCCGGAAGGATCTCGTCATACATGCTGTAAGAAAGTCCTTCTTCTTTCAGCGCATTCTCGACCAATTCTACAATTCCTGCTTTTCGGACACCTGCGTCACAGCAGATAAACACATGCTTATATCCTTTTTCTGCAATCTGTTTTGCCATTTCTCCGACGGCATTATCTCCGAAAAGAACCGGACATAACTGTTGATATAAAGCAGCCACTTTTTTATTCCTCCTTATCAAAGTGATATTTGATCATTTTTCTAATATTAGCACACCTTAGATTTCTCAGGCAAGTTATGCATAACAGGAATTTCAGCTTCGTTTTAGGTTGAGTTTAAAGTTTCCTTATAATATAATATTTTGGCATGATAGGATAATATTTTGAAACTTGCTGTTTAAAATATTATTAGAAGGGGTAAAAAAATGTATCAGAATGTACCTATTTCAGAGCGGGTAAAGTACGTCAGAAATCTATATCGGACAACAAGACCGAAAATCGATATCAGCCGGTATCGATTGATCACAGAATTCTATCAGGACAATCCGCAGCTTGTCGGTATCCTGAAACGTTCAAAGAATTTAAGAAATCTGTTTGAAAAAATGCCAACGCCGGTAAGAGATCATGAAATCATCGTCGGCTATCCAGGTGTGGAATACAGATGCAGCCCGTTGTTCCCAGAGAACTCTTTTGCATGGTTCCTGAATGAGATTGACACGCTTGGAACCCGTTCAGTCGACCAGTATGATCTGGATGAAGAAGATAAAGAGTATATTAAACAAACAGGGCAGTTCTGGGTAAAGAACTGTATGAGTGCAGCCATCGACGCAATCTATCCGGATGAGTATTACGACGACATCCTTGGGAATGGTGTTCTGAATTACCGTGATCATGAGAACTGTCAGAATCCGATTGGCCATTATTGCGGCAATTTCTGGACAGTAGTTGACAGAGGCTTAGGCAGCGTACTGGAAGAAGCGAGAGCAAAAAAAGCAGAGCTTCTGGAAAAAGGAATCCAGGGACATGACGGAAGAAGGTTTGAGTTTTACCGTGCGGTAGAGATTGTTACGGAAGGCATTATTATTTACACCAAACGATATGCAGCAGAGTGCCTGCGTCAGGCAGAAACCTGCGAAGATCCAAAACGGAAAGCGGAACTTCTTTCCATGGCCGACAGCCTGAACTGGATCATGGAGAATCCGTGCAGAAATTATTATGAAGCACTTCAGGCATGCTATCTGTATCAGATGGGAATGATCCTGGACGCACAGCTTCACGGAATCAGCTACGGCCGTCTGGATCAGTATGTTGGAAAATATGCAGAAAAAGACATCGCTGAAGGCCGCCTGACCAGAGAAGAGGCACAGGAGCTGACAGACATGTTTATTCTGAAGATTGCTGAGTGCAATAAAGTCTGGTCTGAGCGCGCAACGAGAACCGGCCCGGGATATACATCCGGACAGCTGATCACACTTGGCGGAGTTGATAAAGATGGCAATGATGCATCGAATGTTGTGACCTATATGGTCCTGCAGTCTTCTGCAAGATTGAAACTGCATAATCCGCCTTTGGCTCTGCGTATACATGACAATACGCCGGAGGAACTTTGGGAGGCAGGTCTGGAAACGACCAAACAGGTCGGCGGCGTTCCATGCTTTGAGTATGATAACGTTGCTATTGAGAGCTTCCTGAGGAGAGGAATCCCACTGGAGGATGCAAGAAACTACTGCCTGATCGGCTGCGTGGAGCCTTGTATCTGCGGCAGCGAATTTTCTAACTCGGGCGGTGACGGAAACAACTCTTATACCATTTTGCCAAATGCACTGTGGTGCGCGATCAACAATGGATGTAATCCGTTCACGTTCCCGGGAGGACCGGAACCTAAATCAACGGGTCCTAAAACGGGATACCTTTATGAAATGAAGAGCATGGACGAAGTCCTTGCAGCTTATAAAACACAGATTGACTTCTTTACTAAATGGCAGGTCTCCATGGTCAGCTGCTATGAGTATGTGTATGGCATTATGACACCGCTTCCGCTTCTTTCCGCTACAATGGAAGGCTGTATGGAACAGGGACTTGATGTAATGTGGGGCGGAGCTAAGTATAATGGCGCAGGCAACTCGAGCATAGGTCATGGCAATGTTGCTGACAGCTTAAATATTATCGACCAGGTATGCTTCCGCGATAAAATCGCAACTACGAGAGAGCTGTATGATGCCCTGATGGCTAACTGGGAAGGTTATGAAGATCTGCATCAGTATATTATGGGACGCTGCAAACACTTTGGAAATAATGATCCGGAAGCAGATAAGTATCTGAAGTTTGTTGCTGATACATATTCAGAAGGAATTACCAGAGGCTGGAGCAGCAGAAACTGTTCCTGGACAGCAGGATGCTGGCCGGTGACATTGAACATTGCTCTTGGTGCTACTGTCTGCGCTACACCAGACGGAAGAAAGGCAGGTCAGCCGATGTCTGATGGTATTTCTCCGGTTCAGTCAATGGATAAGAGCGGCCCATTTGCGACGATCAACTCTATCCTTAAATTTGATCAGAGCAACTATGCGAACGGAACTCTTTGCAATATGAAGTTCCATCCGACAGCTCTCCAGGGCGAGGGAGGAAATAAAAAGCTTCGTGCCGTTATGGAAACCTATTTCAAGAATGGTGGAATGGAGCTTCAGCTGAATGTCGTTTCCGCCGAAACGCTGCGGAAGGCACAGGAGAAACCGGAAGAGTATCAGGATCTGGTTGTTCGCGTCGCCGGATTCTCTGCATACTTCGTAGAGGTTTATAAAGAAGCACAGGATGATCTGATCCGCCGTACAGAATTGGCTATATAATTATAAATAAAATTGTCAGGAAGGAATTATTAGAAATGGGAACAGGAAATGTACAAGAACCAGTTGGCCGTCTATATGACATTCAGGGATTTTCCGTTCAGGATGGTCCGGGAATCCGGACGACAGCATTCCTGAAGGGCTGTCCGCTTCGCTGCCCGTGGTGCCACAGCCCGGAGTCGCAGCTGTATAAAAAACAGTTAAGCTGGATGTCTATGCGCTGTCTTGGCGTGGATGCCTGCAAATCGCGCTGCATCAACGCCTGTACGAAAGGTGCAATTGAATTAGGTCAGACCAGAAAAAATATTGTAGATGACACAGATATCCAAATGATTCATGTTAAGAGAGATATCTGCGATGACTGCGGCGACTGCGCAGAAAAATGTTATGCAGAAGCCTTGTATATTTGCGGGAAAGATTATACAGCAAGCGAACTGACAGAACGTCTCATGCAGGATAAGAATTTCTATGATACTTCCGGCGGCGGCGTCACGATCTCCGGCGGCGAGCCTTTAATGCAGATCGATTTTGTTGAGCAGGTTTTGAAAAACCTGAAGGATAACGGTATCCATACAGCATTGGATACGACAGGTTATGCAAAATGGGAAGTGCTTGAACGGACCACGCCTTATACGGATCTGTATCTTTACGATCTGAAACACATGGACAGCAAAAAACATGAGGCTGTCGTAAAAGTTCCAAATGAACCGATCCTGGAAAACGTGCAGAAACTTGCAGCGAATGGAAATAAACTGCAGATCAGGATTCCTGTCATCCCGCTGTTTAACCATGATGAAGACAATATCAGAAAGACAGCGGAATTCTGTACCAAGCTGGGAGATGCGGTTACCATGATCCAGCTGCTTCCTTATCACAACTTAGGCGTTATGAAATATCTGCGTATCAGTGATGAACCTGTTGCAGAGGCAACTCCGCCAAGTGATGAATACATGGAGAAACTGAAAGACATTATGAGTGGATATGGACTGCATGTAACCATTCACTGATAATGCAGAATGATGAAACATCAAAGGGGCTCTGATCTGCAGAGCCCCTTACTATTTCTAATAATCTGTGAAAGAATTACCAACGTGTTCCCAGTTCCATTGCAGCATTAAAACCAAGGCGGTTTGCTTCTGCGATGTTCTTTACAGCCAGGCAGTCGCCAATCTGATAGAACAGCGGAGCAGCCTGTGCAAACGCAGCAGCTTCCTCCTGCCTCCCCTTCATTCCGGCAGCAATGACCACATGGTCAGCAGGGAAGAAAATTTCACCATCGGCATTCTGGCAGGTGACACCGTTTTCGTCAATCTTTAAAGCTTTTGTAGAAGTGTGTGCTGAAAGTCCGATTCGATCAATTTCCACATTGACACCCATCTCATGAACCATGTTGTCTCCACAGTTCAGCTTGTCTGCCATCTCAACGATCTCAACATCTTTCCCCAGGTTTTTCAGATAGATGCCCAGCTCAATGCCTACCAGACCGCCTCCAAGGATCACGGTCCTGCCGGTCAATTCTTCTGCATGCGTATAGGCATATTCTGCAGTGATGACATTGCTTTGCTCTACACCCGGGATTGGAGGGATTGCAGCTGTGGCACCAATTGCCGCAATGATCACATCCGGTTTCATTTCTTCTGCATTTTCCGGAGTCAGATCTGTATCCAGAAGCACTTTGATGTCTGCTTCTTTCACACGGCGGATCTGGTTTTCAATATATTCATGAAGATGTATTTTGAAAGGGACTTTCTCTTCACAAAGCAGGACGCCTCCAAGCTGACTGCTTTTCTCAGCAATCGTCACTTTGTGGCCGCGTTTCGCAGCGGTCAGGGCTGCCTGCATACCAGCAATACCTCCACCGAGTACCAGAACGCTTTTTGGATGAATCACTTTTAACGGTTCTGTTGCGTATTCATGCTCACGGCCAATCTCAGGATTGATGGCACAGCGGTATTGGCCTGTCCCCATAATACTTGAGAAACAGTAGCTGCACCGGAGACATTTGTCGATGTCCTGATCATTTCCGGTCCGCGCTTTCAGCGGAAGATCCGGATCAGCTATTAATCCGCGTGCCACATTTACAATATCTGCTTTTCCGCTGGCAATGATCTCTTCCATCAGAGCAGGATCAGAGAGTGCGCCTACCGTACCAATTTTACTATATTGAATATGAGGTTTGATGGCAGCAGCATATTTTACGTTGACGCCATCTTCCAGGAACATGCTTGGGCACATGACAGTAAATGCCTCATCAAATGTTGCATGTCCCACTGATACATGAATGATGTCCGGATAGCCGTCGATGGATTTTGCAATCTCAATACCGGTTTCCACACCATAACCATTTTTTGATCCTTCGCCTCCGGAGATTCGAATTTCGACAACAAGTCCCGGAACCTGCTCATGGATGCCTTTACAGATCTCCCGGACAATGCGTGCGCGATTCTCCGGACTGCCGCCCCATTGATCTGTTCGTGTATTGAAAAACGGATTCAGAAATTCACTCAGAAGCCAGCCGTGACCGCCGTGAATAGTCACCATTCCGAAACCGCATAATTTTGCCCATTTTGCATGTGCAATGAAAGCATCGATCGTTCCCGCGATCTGTTCATCTGTCATTGCCAGGACATGGTAACCATCGTAATCACCTTCCACCGGTCCGTAGATTGGATGCCCTGCCTTTGCAGACTGCTGGGCAAAAGCTCCACTGTGCTGTAATTCAATGGAAGGAACAGCGCCGTGGCGGCTGATGGCATTTGTATAATAATTGAACCAGGAGATACCACGATGGTCCCTTGGATTGATCACATTATCTCCGAAGTTCAGACTGGAGATGGGATCCACATTGCGAACACCCATACAAGTGGTTGCTGCACCGCCGATAGCCTTTCGTTCGTAGTAAACGGTCACCTCAGGGGTAGGAAACTCATCTTTATCCAGATAAGAAGATCCCTGAGGGGATGCAAAGATACGATTCCGGAAAACCGTATGATTGATGATCAATGGTTCAAAAAGATGCGGGAATTTTAAAACACTCATAATCAGGCTCCTTTATAGATTTATGGAATAATAGTAAAACCTTTTTTCAGTATACGCAACCGCAAAACATTTCTTGCATAGAATATACAAAAGACAGTAATATGCAGAGAAACCATGAAACCAAAAACTTTGTTGGAAAATAAAGCAAAAAATAATAAAAAAACTATTGACATATTGCATAATCGATGTATAATATGCAAAAAATACACATAAATATGTATTGTTTATGCACATATTTGTATATTACAGATTAGGAGATGATAAAAATGAAAAAGAAATTATTAGTACTTTGCAGCATTTTAATGATCGCAGCCATGTCAGTTGCCCTGACAGCATGTGGCGGCAAATCAGGCGGCGGAGATACCCCTGCACCAGCTGGTTCCGGAGCTGATTCCGGGGAAGTTAAAACATTAAGCATGGCAACCAATGCAGCATTCCCTCCTTATGAGTATATGGAAGGTAATGAATATGTCGGAATCGATATCGAGATAGCAAAGGCAATTGCAGACTCCATTGGCGCAGAGCTTGTGATCAACGATGTGGAATTTGGTTCGATCGTTGGTGGTGTCCAGTCCGGAAAATATGATATGGGTATTGCCGGGATGACCGTGACGGAAGAACGTCTGCAGAGTGTTAATTTCTCAGATACTTATTCTACAGGTGTTCAGGTCATTATCGTGAAGGAAGGTTCTGCTATCGCTTCTGTAGAGGATCTTGCAGATGCAAAGATCGGTGTACAGATGGATACGACAGGTGATATCTACTGCTGTGATGATTTTGGCGATGATCATGTAACTGAATTCAAGACTGGAGCAGATGCTGTACAGGCACTTATTACTGATAAGGTCGACTGTGTCGTTATCGATAACGAGCCGGCAAAATCATTCGTTGCAGCTAACGAAGGCCTCACGATCCTTGAGACTGCATATACTGTAGAAGATTATGCAATCTGTGTCGCAAAGGACAATGTAGATCTTTTGAATACGATCAATGCAGCATTGAAAGACCTGAAAGATTCCGGAAAGCTGGATGAGATCATCAGTAAATACATCAACTAATCTTTAATTCATTGTTGTGTTTTCGCTCTGCAGAGCATCTGTGTATGCTCTGCAGAGTTTGCGTATAGCAGTTGTCATATATAAAAAAGAAACGGATGAATAAAAAATGGGAGAATGGTTTCAGAAGCTTGCGGATAAGTTTTATCTTTGCTTTATAGACGATGCCAGATGGACATGGCTGGTAGATGGTTTAAAAAATACGCTGATCATTACGGTGTTTGCGCTGATCATTGGTGTGATCATCGGTATCATCATTGCGACTGTCCGGTCTACTTATGATAAAAATGGTGAGGCAATGAAGAAAAAAGGCGGTGCCGGCTATGTTGTATTAAAGATAGCCAATACCATCTGCAATCTTTATCTTACTGTCATAAGGGGGACACCGGTCGTTGTCCAGCTGATGATCATGTATTTTGTCATTCTGGTCAATGAACAGAACGGAGTCATCGTTGCGATAATCGCATTCGGCATCAACTCAGGCGCTTATGTCGCAGAGATCTTCCGAAGCGGGATCAACTCGATCGACCAGGGTCAGTTCGAAGCAGGCCGTTCGCTGGGTTTTAACTATATTCAGACAATGATCCATATAGTTATTCCACAGGCGGTCAAGGTTATTCTCCCGACGTTGTGGAACGAGTTTATCGTCCTCGTAAAAGAGACTTCTGTTGCCGGTTATGTTGGTGTTGTGGATCTTACCAAAGCAGGAGACAGGATAAGGGGCAGGACATTTGAGGCTTTCATGCCGCTGATTGCGGTCGCCATCATTTACCTGGCAATCGTCATCATCCTTACACAAATTCTTAAAGTTATCGAAAGGAGACTGAGGAAGAGTGAACGATAATGTTCTGATAGAAGTCAGAGGACTGAAAAAATATTACAATAACGGCAAAGTGAAGGCCATCGACGGAGTAAATATCGATATCAAAAAAGGAGAAGTAGTCGTTGTTGTCGGTCCTTCGGGCAGCGGCAAATCTACGTTCTTAAGAAGCCTGAATCTTTTGGAAATGCCGACCGAAGGACAGATCTTCTTTGATGGTGAAGACATTAACAGCAAGGACGCAAATATTAATCTGCACAGGCAGAAAATGGGAATGGTCTTTCAGCACTTTAATCTTTTCCCTCATAAAACAGTCCTTTCCAATATTACTCTTGCGCCGATGAAACTGAAGAAAATGAAAAAGGCAGACGCAGAGAAAAAAGCCATGGATCTATTAAAGATGATCCATCTGGAAGACAAAGCTGGGGAATATCCGGCACAGCTCTCCGGCGGACAGAAGCAGCGAGTTGCTATTGCCAGGGCGCTTGCCATGGATCCGGAGGTCATGCTGTTTGATGAGCCGACATCCGCGCTTGATCCGGAAATGGTCGGGGAAGTTCTGGACATCATGAAAGAGCTTGCAAAAGAAGGAATGACAATGGTCGTCGTTACACATGAGATGGGCTTTGCAAAAGAAGTTGGCTCCAGAGTTATTTTCTTTGACGAAGGAAAAATAAAAGAAGAGAACACACCGTATGAATTTTTCTCAAATCCGAAGGAACCAAGATTACAAGATTTTCTGTCAAAAGTATTGATCTGATAGTATGCCAGGGAGCAACAGACGGTTGCGTGCTTTCCGGTAGACCTCGTATTATAATAAAAGCTGCGAGGAGGAACTATTATGAATACACAAGAAGTATTACATGAATTAAGAATTAAACATGGAATGTCACAGGACGATCTGGCAGAAAAGGTGTTTGTCACAAGGCAGGCCGTCTCCCGTTGGGAAAATGGAGAAACCGTACCAAATACAGAAACATTAAAATTATTATCAAATCTGTATAATGTATCCATTAATACGCTGCTGGGCTCGCCCAGAAAGCTGATCTGCCAGTGCTGCGGGATGCCGCTGGAAGATTCCATCATCGGCAGAAATAAAGATGGAAGCATGAATGAAGATTATTGCCAGTGGTGTTATGCGGACGGAACTTTTACATACCATGACATGGACGATCTGATTGAAGTCTGTGTCGGAAATATGGTAAATGAAAACTTTTCCGAAGAACAGGCCCGTTCCTATCTGAAGCAGATGCTTCCGACACTTGATTATTGGAAGCGGCAGGATGAGCTTGGCGATGATGGAGAATTTGATGCCTTGAAAAAACAACTGATCAAAGAGATCAATGATCTTCAGATCGAGGGAATGCCAAAACTGGATCGGTTAAATGCTCTGGTAGGATCATATGTAAATTTGGAATATCCGCTTCCAAGCGGCCTAAACGTCAAATTTCTGAATGATCAAACGACCTATCTGGGAAATCAGCTGGAAACAGAGAATGGAGAAGCGCGCTGTTTTGGCGTTTTGGCAAACAAAGATTTTATCCTGATCTGCACATATGAAGAAAACGGGGCCAACCCCGAACTGATACTATACAAAAAAAGGTGACAGAAACTGTCACCTTTTTTGCTTTGTCTTTAATAAAGTTTATTCTCCTGCAACTGTTACGATGTCAACAGCACCTGCATGTCCTTGTGAGCCAACGATCATTGGTTTGCCCGGAACAAATTCCAGAGCATGATATCCATGCACATGGCCGCAGATAACAGCTTTGATCATATCGTTAGTTTTGCACAGTTCAATAAACGCACGGGCGTTTTCATCTTCTGCATCTTCACCAAAATAGAAATAAGGATCCCAACTGCTCATTTCTTCCTTACAGTAGGATGTCGCAAATGGAGCATGGCAAAGAATGATGATAGGGATGCCTTCATCACAAAGGGACTTCAGCGCCGCCAGATCTTCTGCAGAAACTGTCAGGCGGCTGTCATCCACGCCGACGATACGGAAACCTTCACATTCCAGAGGTCTGACTCCTTTTTCCCAGACGCCTGGCAGGGCAGGGTCTTCGTGATTGCCCGGAACACAGAGGAAAGGACCCGGATACTCAGCCATGCGTTTTACCAGATAACGTTCTCCGGCAGGATGCATATTGTCCAGAATATCCCCGGACATCAGAAGTGCTTCCGGCTGAAGTTCCACCGCAAGGTCCAACGCTTTTTCAAAAGCCTCGAGCATGGTGATCATCTGCGGTTCCCCGTAAGGCTCATTATTCTTGTCCGCAAAGACTTTTTTATACTTTGCCCAGAGTTCGTGCTGGTAATCGTATTTCTCCCGCTCTTCCGGTGTGCTCAGTTCATCAACAACATCGATATGAGAATCTGTGAGATGCATGAAAACATGCTCACCCTTCACACCCGGGATCACGATCCGGTTTTCTTTAAACCAGAAAAACTTGTCATCTTTCATCATGTGTATCATCTCCCTCCTTATTATCTTCTTGGCATATGTTCATGTATAAATTTCAGACCGTCTAACTCTTTTAGCTGCGTTAAAAATGCCTCTTTATTTTGTTTTTTATTCATTGAAATGCTGATGATGACAATAGGGCCTTCTTTTCCGTTATCCTCCTGGATCACACGATAGTTGGAATAGGAAATATCGTGTGAATGGAGCAGACGAAGAAAACCACCTGGGCTGGTCCCTTGTTCAAATTCAAGATAAAGGTCAAACTGCTTTCTGCTGTGACGTACATTTTTTTCGAAAACCGGAAGAAGCAGCATGGTGATGATGATCAGCGCTACGGTGACAAGCGTTCCTTCCAGAAAGCCAAATCCAATAGCCAGACCACAGCATGTACATGCCCAAAGACCTGCAGCAGTTGTTAAACCTTCCACTCGGTTTTTGTTTGAAATAAAGATGACACCGGCGCCTAAAAAACCGATACCGGTAATCATTTGCCCTCCTAATCGGGTAATGTCTATGTTCGTATCTGGAAACATATATACCGCGTATAAAGCGGTCATAGTCGCAAGGGCTGCTCCCAGGCACACCAGGATATGCGTACGAAGACCGGCAGGTTTGTTTTTGCGTTCCCGGTCATAACCAACCAGAAATCCTACGATTCCTGCGATCAGAAGCCGGACGAAAATAGATACAGCGTTCCAGTCTGAAAACCATTCACTTACAGTTTGTGCCATAGAACCCCCCTCTTCTATAGAAATAAGAAGTAATTATATTTTTCAATTATATGCATTGTTAATAAAAAAGCAATAAAAAAGCGGATGGATAGAGACGGAAAATGACTCTTTAGAAGGGGCTCTTGCTATCAATATAAAATCATTATATTATTATTCATATTGGTAAATACAGTAAAAAATGGAGGAGAAAAAATGAAACTTCGAAGAATCGTTTCTGTTTTGGCAGTTGTATTGTGCATAGTAATGATTGCTGCCGGATGCTCCCGGAAAGAAGACGATAAAAAACCTTCGGAAGAGACATTCCAGGGAGAACTAAGAGAGTTTTTTAATGATAAACTCGTTGTAAAAAGCAGCACGGATATGAAAGAGTTTTCGGTTGTTGTTGGGACGCAGTATGTGTACAGCAGCGTAGACTATCTTGAGATTGGTGACCAGGTGGAAGTGACTTATCACGCAGAGAATTCCACCGCGGTTGCAGATCTCGTAAAGGTCACAAAACATGAGGAAAAAACGGACGTTTTTTCCGGAGTTTTGTTAGAAATCTATGATAAATATTTTGTTGTGACCGGGACTCAATTAACAGCTGTGATCGAATACGACAACCAAACTAAGATACAGGGAAGACTTACCTATGGTGATCTTGTGGAAGTGGAATATACCGGCAGTATCAGTGAAGATCCACATGCTGTCAGGATCACGGTTCTGCAGGAAAATAATGAACCGGAATACTTATATGCTTATGGTATTGTTTCGGAAGTGACGGATACCTACTTTGTTCTAAGCATTGATTCTGCAGATGCAAGCCGTTTTGCATTGACACAGGAAACAACAATTACGGGTGAAGCTAAAACGCTTCAGGTAGGCGACAGTGTAAGTGTTACGTTTAAAAAGCCTGTTCAGGGACAGACGCCGCAAGCATACGCTGTGGATATTATTAAAGCGGCTGAACGAAAAGAAGAGAAAAAATATACGATCAATGGAATCATTGAAACCGTTTCTACAAAAGCATTTACTTTAAAGACTACTACAGCAACATATGTGTTTGTTTCTACAGATACAACAAAATATACCGGTGTGAAATTTGAAGCAGGCGTTACAGCAGAAGTTACTTATACAGGTAATCTGGTAAAAGACCCGGTTGCAGTAGCTGTTTACTGTTCAAAGCCAGCTCCTCCTCCGGAGCCGCCAACAGAGAAACCAACGGAAAAGCCAACGGAGAAACCGACCGGGCCGCCAACAGAAAAACCAACGGAGAAGCCTACGGAGGAACCAACGGAAGAACCAACCGTGAAGCCGACGGAGGAACCAACGGAAGAGCCAACCCAGGAGCCGACGGAGGAACCAACGGAAGAACCAACCCAGGAGCCGACGGAAGAACCAACAGAAGAGCCGACAGACAAACCGGCGCCGACGATTCCGGAAGTGCAGGCTGGTGGATTGATCACCAAATGGGGCGATAAGGTTCGTATCGAAATTGATACCGGAAAAGAGATTGAACTTACTGTCAGCGAGGATATCAAAATTGCCAGCGGGTACTTCCCTGCAGAAGGTGATATCATCGAATTCAAGTATCGTCCGACAGAGTCGAAGTTGATTGCAATTGACTTAAAGGGCAGAAAGAATGATGTCATTGCAGGCTGGGTCACCGGATTTGAAAACGGGAAATGCAAGATCCTGTTTACGACCGGAGAAGAAAAGGAACTGATCTTTGATGAGAATACTGATATCCTGATCGGATACACCCCGAAAAAAGATGACTTCGTTTATTTCAAGACAGATAAGGATGTCACAAAACTGACCCTGATCCGGTTCCTGTCACATCCGGAAAATCTGGAAAGCAGTGAACTGTATAAATCCGTACAGGAATTGGCGAAAGTACGAAATAACGAGAAGAGCACAGAAGAGAGCAAAGGGGAAGAGACCACACAGAACTGATAGAGCTTACTTATAAAAAAGTCACTTCCGCTGTTATTAGAGAAAGGGACAGGTACATGAGATGAGTGAGTTAAAGAAAGTCATTATCACAGGCCATCATACGGAAGAAAACATCAAACGGTTTCAAAGCATTCCAGGATGCGAGATCGTCTTTGCAGAAAAGATTGCAGATATTCCGGAAGAGGCATTTGCAGATACAGAGTTTTTCGTTGGCATGATTTCAAAAGAAGTTATTTCAAAAATGCCAAAGCTTCGCTTTGTGCAGCTCTTCAGTGCAGGTGCGAATGGATACACCTGGCTTCCGGAAGAGATCACACTGGCAAATGCTTATGGAGCCTATGGAGATACGATTGCAGAACATATGCTGACAACCACGCTGATGGCAGTAAAACGGATGCCAGAGTATGTAAGAAACCAGCAGGATCAGAAATGGGAACTGCTCCACGATATCAGTTTGTTTGAAGGCTTAAAAGTGCTTTCCGTCGGCATGGGTGCCATCGGCACATCATATGCGCGTAAAGCAAATGCACTGGGAGCAATCTGTTATGGTGTGCGCAGGACGATCCATGATCAGCCGGATTTCATCCAGAAGCTGGTTACTCCGGAAGGAATGGACGAACTGCTCCCGGAGATGGATATTGTGGCTTTGAGCATGCCTGGAACAGACGAAGTCGGCGGCATGTTTGATGAAAGAAGGCTGCGCCTGATGAAAAAGACCGCCATTATAGCGAATGTCGGCAGGGGAAATGCCATTGTGACAGAGGATCTGATCAAAGTCATGAATGAGGGGCACCTGAAGGCAGCGTGCCTGGATGTCATGACGCCGGAGCCACTTCCTCAGGGCCATCCGCTATGGACGACACCGCGTGTCTACATCACGCCGCATATCTCAGGCGGATTCCGCGCAGGCGTTAATTACGAGCGAGTGATCGATACAGCCATTAAGAATCTGACACTCGTTGCGCAGGGAGAGCCGCCGATTCATATTGTGAATCGTGAATTGGGATATTGATCCATGAAGCATACGGAACCTGTCATGCCGGAAAAACCGGAAATTGAATACGATCCAATTGCTGCAGAGGAAATTCTTGTCTGTGCGGAGTCATATTTAAGGCAGGCAGATCATCTGATCTATTCTTATGGCAGCAGGACATTTTTATCCGGATATCATATTTTTGATGCGGAATATGAAAACAGGGGGAACATTGATTGTTCCTCCTTTGTTTTGCTTGTCCTGGCACAGATTCCGTATGAGGATAGCCCTTATGCCATCGGAACGATTACTGGTCTGGAATCGAGGGTGAGAAGAAACCTTCCGAAAGATCTGATTGATTTTTCTAATCTTCCGGATCGGTATGTCAGTATTGCGGAGCGCATCGGAAGACCTTATCTGGCGGGACCGAAAGGATTGGACCTTAACAAAGCGGAAGAAATGGGCATAAGTCTGGAAACACTGAAAGAAGAGATCCGTGCAGTAGGAGGACGCAGGCTTTCTGCTTCTTTGGCTCAGTATTATATTGACCAAAGGGCTTGTTTCCTGGATGCTTCCTATGCGAAGCCGGGAGATATAGCTTTCTTCCGGTCCAAGGGATTCTTCAAAGAAGGTGACCGTATTTTTGCCGTAAACAGAGAGGTCACGCATGTTGGGATCATCGCCCGCGATCCATCGCAGATGATCAACAGTTCCGGAACCTATCAAAAAGCAGAAGACAAAAAGGCATCACCTGCTGTTTCTCTTGTACCCCTATTTGGAACAAGAGAGCCGGCTTTTTTTGCCCGCCCTACGTAAAAGTGCTATAGTATAACCATCATTAAGAATGCGGAACCCCTGTCAGGATCGTCTGCCGGGAAGCCGCGGAGAGGAGCTGAAATGAATATACCTGAGAGTTTTTTAACTAATCAAACCTTTGATTCCCGTGCCATCGGTTTTAACAGGCAACTGCTGCCGACGATGATCATGGGCGGAACTTACAAAGACACCAACATTGGTTACAAAGTGATGCCGGACGGAAAAGTCTGGGTATGTCTGTATGGCCCTACCGCAAATGAAGTAACTGCAGGATACCCGGATAACATGGTCAATCTGGAAAAAGATGAAGACGGCATGTGGAGCGGAACCATTCAGTATGATGAGCCTGGTCTGAAACAGCTGATCTTTTACGTGGACGGCGTCCGAATTATCAATCCGCTTGCGCCGATCGGCTATGGCTGGGGCTATGGTATCAACTATATTGAAGTGCCAGATCCGGAACAGGACTATCTGCTGATCAAGGATGTGCCGCATGGCACTGTTTCCAGAGAGTATTTCTTCTCAAAGATCACCGGAGAGTGGGAGTGCTGCTACGTCTATACCCCTCCAAAATACAGGGATGACCTTGATACCAAATATCCGGTCCTGTACCTGCAGCATGGAGGCGGCGAGAACGAGACCTGCTGGATCGACCTTGGAAAGACGAACTTCAGCATGGATAACCTTCTGGCAGAGGGTAAGATTGTTCCATTTATTATTGTTATGAACAATGCCATGATGCAGGTGAATAATGACGGAAATCCTCGTCTGGATAACAGCCGTTACAATGATATGATCATTGAGGACTGCATCCCGTTTATCGAATCACATTACCGCGTGATCTCCGACAAGAAAGCCCGTGCGATTGCTGGTCTTTCCATGGGATCTCTCCTTTCAGGCGAAATGATCATGCAGCACTATGACGTCTTTGGCTCTGCCGGACTCTTTACCGGCTATACTTATCCGAAGATGCCGGGACGTGAGCCTCGTTCGCAGGCAGAGCAGCTGAAATGTTTCGATGATGCGGAAACATTCAACCGTGAAGTGAACCCGTTCTTCGGTGCTATTGGTGATCATGAAGTTTCTCTGCCACTGTTTGAGCAGGAGCGCGAGTACTGCAAAGAAAAAGGCATCAATTATATTCAGAAGATCTATCCGGGCTATCATGAATGGCGAGTCTGGAGAGCAGCTTTCCATGATTATGCACAGATGCTGTTCCGTGATATTTAATTAAAAACTGTTGGATTTTAAAAAGGGTCCGGGAGAAATCCCGGACCCGCTTTTTGTTTTAAGAAATGTATTATATGATTCCTGTCCAGGCCAGGACGACCAGAACCAGGGAAACGATCACAAAGATGGAAACTAAAGTAACTCCAAGAGAAAGGCCTTTTTTCTTTGGAGACTGTGAGGTGCTCTGCGGGACCAGATTTGCTTTCCTAAGGGCCGTTACAATTGGGTGATAGAGCAGTAATGTGATAGCTGCGTTGATTGCGCCCTTGATCAGGTTGAATGGCAGGAAGACAGGCAGCAGCATGCTAACGACTGTCTCACGCGGAACACCCATATATAAAGGAGTGATCAGCCAGTTCCATAAGACCATGATGATCGCCATACACACTATGCCGAGAACCAGACCTACTACAGCACCGGAGAACTTTCTTCTGGAGCGGTAGAAGAGAGCGGCCGGAACCACAAAAGCACAGGTGGAAAGCACGTTCATCAAAAGTCCGATCGGGCCGGTGGAGCTGATGGTGATCATTTCAATCAGGGAAACGATCACGGTTACGATGATGGCCGGCACCGCACCAAAGAGGAAGCCGCAGATGGCAATGACAAAGTCTTTGAAGTCAAAGTTCAGGAAGCCGGCGATACTGACTGGGATCAGCTTTGACAGCGCCATGACGGCGTATGCCAGGGCGGTGAACATGCCCATACAGACAATTTCTTTGGTACTGAATTTGCGTTTTGTTTTTTCCATTGTTTCAATTCCTTTCTTTTCAAAAAATGTTAATAAGGAATCTGTTTCATGAAAAAACCCTGACATAAAGTCAGGGCACAACGAAAACTAATGTTGATTCGTTTCTCTCATCCGGACTATACCGTCGGTTCGGGAATTTCACCCGATCAACCCCGAAGGGCTCGCAGACTGTGACTGCCGGTGGGGAATTTCACCCCGCCCCGAAACAGATTTATTATTGAGTGCATTATAACGCTGCAGAAAATGCTTGTAAAGAGTCAAATAAAAAGAACCCCTAGGGGGGCTTAAAAGAGCCTTTCTCCTGTTATACACTTCTATCAGGTTACTATTTGGAAGCTTTTTGAGGGAGGTAAGTACTATGAAAAAGAAACTGATTTCACTTGTGCTGATAGCGCTGCTTGCACTTGGCCTGGCAGCCTGTGGCAATTCAGGTTCTGGTGACAAAGAAGGTGGCAGCAGCAGTGCGGAACCAGGGAAAAAGATCCTGAGGGCAGCGGCTTCCTTTGCTTATCCAAGCCTTGATGTTCATAAAGAATCTTATGGCTGGTATACACAAATCTATGGCATGTCAGAAACATTGTTCAAAATGAACGAAAACATGGGAATCGATCCATGGCTTGCGGACTCTGCAGAAGCAGACGGCACTGTTTGGACGATCAAGTTGAATGATAAGGCAGCCTTCTCCAATGGAAATCCAGTGACAGCAGAGATGGTGATACGGAACTTTCAAAGAGTTGCCGAAGTCAATACCAGTTATGCGTATTTTGCTGATTATGATATGAAAGCAGATGGTGATAAGACCCTTATTATCGATACCAAGGATGTGTATCCGACTCTGATCAATGATTTGACCGCACCTGCAACCGGCATCGTCGATCTGGATGCAACAACAGACATTGACAATGATCCGATCTGCTCAGGACCGTTTGTACTGAAAAACTTCCAGCCGGAAGGCGACGTGGAAGTTGTAAAGAATGAAAACTACTGGGGAGGTAATGTTGTTTTGGATGGAGCAATCTTCTACTATATGCAGAAGGATGATCCAAAACTCCTGGCAATGCAGGGCGATGAGATTGACTGTTATAACAGCGTTTCTTCTGCAGCATTGGCAGTATACCAACAGGAGCCGGATAAATACAAAGTTGTATCGATCCCAGGCGCCCGTCTGCAGTTCTATATTCTGAACAAAAACCATTTGGATGATGCAATCCGCGAGGCAATTAACCTGACCGTTGATAAAGATGCGATTGCAGCATACCTGGAAGGAACTGTATCTCCAGCAGTCGGGCCGTTCAACCCATCCGCCGCTTATGGAAAGGTTACAGTCCCGGCAGTAGATACTGCAAAAGCAAAAGAACTGATTGAAGGCGATGGTTATTCCATGGGAGCGGACGGCTTCTATGAGAAAAACGGACAGAGGCTGACGATCAATGTTGCTTACTACGCAGCGCGTTCCCTGGATACGATCGCGATTCTGATAAAGGATCAGTTCAAAGAAATTGGTATTGATACTACATTCCGCGCCGAAGAAGATCCGGACGCAACCTATATCGCAGACGGCAACTTTGACCTGGCATTATACTGTATGATCGCAGATAAAGCCGGAGACCCGCTGTACTTCATTAAATCCACACTGGAAGACGGCGCATATTATGATGTAGGCGGATTTGATGATGCACATGTTCAGGAACTGATCGCGCAGTTAAAACAGGAGACTGACAAGGCTAAGAGAGCAGAACTCGCAAACGAGATCATTCAGGCAGCAATCGACGACAATGCTTTCGGATATGTGGGGCTGTTTAACAGCACGACTGTTCTTCGTCCTGGTGTATCCGGATTTGCAGAGAACATTCCATTTGACTTCTACGGAATAGACGCTTCAACAACAATTGGATGATAGTAAAAATACTTAAGAAATTAGCAAGTTTAATTGTTATACTCCTAATTTTGAGTTTCCTGGTCTTTGGCCTGATGTATCTGGCTCCGGGCGATCCTGCCGAGCGGAAACTGTCAGAACAGGGGATTGCCATCAACAAGGAAACTTTGGAGGCTGAACGCGCAAAGATGGGCCTTGATAGACCATTCCTCGTGAGATACGGGGAATGGCTATCTGGCATTATCCGCGGTGATTTCGGCGCTTCTTACAAAGATGATATGCCGGTTGGACCAAAGTTGGCTGCCGGCTTAAAAAATACGTTTATCCTTGCCTTCAGCAGCCTTCTTTTAGCCTTGATCGTTGCTTTTCCGCTTTCGGTCATTTCGGCTTTCCGCAAGAATGGAGTCATTGATTACATAGTAAGGCTGCTGTCTTTTATTGGGAATTCACTCCCCAATTTCCTGATCTCGATCCTTCTGATGTATTTTCTTTGTATTAAATTGAACCTTTTCCCGGTCATTGCGAAAGGTAACGTACAGGGTTTGTTGTTACCTGTGTTTTCGCTTTCAATCCCGATGTCGGGACGGTTTATCCGTCAGATGCGTGCAGAGATTCTAGATCAGTTGAAAGAAGACTATGTGACAGGCATGCAGGGCCGTGGTGTGAAGCAAAGATATATCGTGATGAATGTCCTTCGTAATTCAATTGGGCATATCTTTACAATTATAGCTTTGCAGATAGGCGGTCTTATGGGTGGAAGTGTAGTGATTGAGACTATTTTCCGCTGGCCGGGAATTGGTAAGCTCGTGATGGATTCTATTACGGCAAGAGACTATCCGGTCATACTGGGTTTCGTTATTGTCATAGGCGTGATCTATGTGGTTATTAACCAGCTGTCCGATATCTTAAATCATATACTGGATCCGAGGACATCGCTATGAGAAAAAAGAAACGAGCAAGAATCAAGATTATAATCGTTGCTGCACTTGCATTGCTGCTTCTTTTATGCGCGGTCTTTGCCGGGGTCCTGGCGCCGCATGACCCGTCTGCTCCGAACGCAGCGGTAATAAGGATTGCTCCGTGTGCCGAATATCCGCTGGGAACGGATAATCTGGGTCGTTGCGTATTATCACGCGTACTATACGGAGGAAGGACGACAATTGCAGCCACGTTCCTTTTAGTATTCATTTCTTTTGCGGTCGGGACACTGATTGGTATCCTTTGCGGTTATTACGGAGGGATCGTGGATAAACTGCTGATGCGGGTGGCAGATGTTCTGCTTGCGTTTCCACAGATGGTCATTGCTATCGCAGTCGCAGGCATCTTGAACGGCGGCATGACTGGCGCCATGATCTCAATGGGAGTCACGATGTGGGTTTCTTTTGCGAGACTCGCCCGAAGTCATACATTTGCTTTGAAAAATGAAGCCTATATCCAGGCGGCAGTATTTGCAGGAAAGAGTGATCTTTATATCCTCCTGTTTCATATATTCCCGAACCTTCTGGCACCGGTTCTGACCCAGGCACTTACCCAGATCGGTACGACGATGATCGGACTTTCCGGTCTGTCATTTTTAGGACTGGGAGTTATTCCGCCAACCCCGGAATGGGGAGCTATGATCGCTGAGGCCAGGGCTTATATCCAGATTGCACCGTGGACGATCATGGGACCAGCTGCAGCGGTGATCATTACGATCATTCTTTTCAATTATCTTGGCGATGCTGTGATGGATTACAGGGAGGTCTAAAGTATGCAGGATAGAATTCTGGAAATCAAAGACCTTCAAATAGCATATGACGAGGAGCTCGCCGTAAAAGGAGCAAATCTTTTTGTGGAAAGAGGTGAAGTGCTCTGCATCGTTGGGGAGTCTGGTTCCGGTAAATCGACCGTGATCCGGGCGATCACCGGAAATAAGCAAATAAAGATTCCTGGCGGCCAGATCCTGTTTGAGGGCAAAGATCTCATTCCTTTGAAAAACAGAGAGAGACAGAAACTGCTGGGAACTAGAATTGGTCTAATCCAGCAGAATCCTGCTGGCGCATTCAACCCGATCCGAAAAATAGACAAACAATTCAGGGAGACGTTAAAGAGCCACAGGCTTCCATTTTTAAAAGAAGAACTGGACAAGATGTTTACATCCATCGGTCTGAAAAATACAACCGATATTTTAAAAAGCCGGCCATATGAAATGAGTGGCGGCATGAATCAGCGGATCGCCATTGCAGCTGCTATGCTTATGGATCCGGAGCTTCTTCTTTGCGATGAGATTACGAGCGCTTTAGATGTAACCACCGCTATTTCTGTGACGGATGAACTGCTTCGGGTAAAAAACGAACACAGGACGACGATCATCCTGGTCACACATAATCTGGGAATCGCAGCGAACATCGCGGATCGTATTGCTATCATGTCAAAAGGCGAAGTGATCGAATTTGATAAAGCAGACCGCATCCTGCATGATCCACAGAAGGAGTATACAAAGAATCTTTTACGTGATGTTCCGAAGTTGAGTTCATAATTAATAACTATTTTTCATTTAAAAATGACTTATCTATTAGAAGGAAAAAACTTAAATAAGACGTTCAGGGAAAAAGCAAAAACAACCATTGCTCTTTCAGAGGTAAACTTTTGCCTGAATAAGGGAGAAATACTGGGGGTTGTTGGTGAGAGCGGCTCCGGAAAGACTACGCTCTTAAAGGCGATCGCAGGCATGCTGAAATTGGATCAGGGATCACTGTTTTATAATGGAACGGAGTATACTGGACAGAAACCAAGACAGACCGGACAGTTTCTGCAGATGATCTTTCAGGATGCAAATAGTTCTTTTGATCCGCGGATGGTCATGGAAAAATCTCTCATAGAAAGCGGCAGGAGAGAGAAAAATCCGGAACGGATCCGCCAGCTAGTTCAGTTGGTTGGTCTGGAAGAAGAATTATTGCAAAGAAAACCGGCTGCGCTTTCTGGAGGGCAGTGTCAGCGTATGGCGATCGCACGGGCATTTTACAGCGATGCGGAGATTTTTTTGTGTGATGAAATGACGAGTGCGCTGGATGTCTCCACGCAGGCGCGGATCCTGGAACTGTTGCGGGATTTAAAAAAAGAAGGTAGACTGTCTGCAGTTTTTGTTTCACATGACATTGCACTGGTCAGCATGCTGTGCGACCGCATCATGGTCATGAAGGACGGGAAGTGTGTTGAGGAAGGAGAGATTTCTGAAGTCATTCGAAATCCTTCCGATGATTATACCAGGGCTCTTTTAGAGAGCGCCCGCAGGCAAAGCATTCAGGAACCTATTGGATGAGCAATACTGAGAATCAAAATCAAGAGAATCTTGCATATTGGCTGGACCGGGCACCAGGGTACTCCGAAGTAAATCAGGAAGAGCTGGAAGGGATCCAGCGTCAAACCTGGACCAGCCTGCTGGATGAAACGATCCGGGCGCATTACGGGATTGGAGAAGATCTAAGAAAAACGTTCCGTGTTTTGGATATTGGTGCTGGCCCCGGGTTTTTGTCCATTATTTTAAGCGAACTGGGATATCAGGTAACGGCAGCTGACTTTGCAGAAACCATGCTAAAGGAGGCAGAGAATAATGCCGGCCCGCTTGCAGAGCAGATCAGTTTTCGGCTGGAAGATGCGATGGATTTAAGCTTTGCTGATTCATCATATGATGTAATCATATCCCGGAATCTTACATGGAATCTGCCGGATCCGCAGAAAGCCTATCAGGAATGGCTTCGTGTTTTAAAACAAAAAGGACTCCTGTTGATCTTTGATGCGAACTGGTATTCCTATTTAACGGATGAAGAGAAAAGAAGAGCATTTGAGATCGACCGGCAGAATGTAAAGGATCAGGGATATGAAGACTATAATATCGGAGACCGTTTCGATATTATGGAAGAGATTGCAAAGGGTCTTCCGTTGACAGGCATAATAAGGCCGCAGTGGGATGAGGAAGTATTTCGTGAGCAGAAAGTGAGTTCTGTTAGCTGTGTGGAAGATATCGGAAAGCAGGTATATTCCGAAAAAGAAAAGACAAACTATTCTTCGACACCGTTGTTTATGATAAAGGTAGTGAAGTAATATGAGCGAATTAAAGTATATTCCGTTTGAGGAAGAAGCAGAAGATATAAAGACAAGAGTTACAGATTATTGGACGGAACGGGCGGATAGTTTTCTTGTGCAAAGACAAAGAGAGCTGGAAAGCTCCAAAGCTGATAAATGGCTGCAGGAGATCACAGCATGGCTGCCGGACCCAAAAACAATGGACAGGCCAATCAGCATCCTGGATGTTGGCTGTGGCGCCGGATATTTTACCGTACTTCTAGGAAAAGAAGGCTATCAGGTGACCGGCATTGATCTGACCAGAGAGATGATCGTGAAAGCGGAAGAACTGATCTGTGAAAATGGACCGTATCCGGAAACTGTGTGCGTCATGAAAATGGATGCGGAAAAGCTGTCCTTTGAAGCAGATACATTCGATGCGGTTATCACCAGAAATCTGACCTGGACTCTGCCGCATCCGATCGAGGCTTATCAGGAATGGCACCGTGTCCTGAAAAAGGGAGGTGTGCTTTTAAATTTCGATGCAGAATACGCTAAAAATGCACATAGCCTTTTTACCGTCGAAAGCGTTGCACATAAGGATATCAGTGACAAATTGAAAGAAGACTGCCATGAGCTCTATCACATGCTGACAATAAGTACATTTGATCGTCCGGAATGGGACAAAGAAGTGTTGACGCACATAGGTTTTTCTGACGTACAGACAGATGTGTCTTTCGCTGACCGCATCTTTGCGGAAAAAGACGAATTTTATATCCCGGATAAAATGTTTATGATCGTTGCAGAAAAATAATTTCTTTTTCTGCTATAATACTTACAGACGTATCCCGCAGGGAGTGGGTGCGTCTGTTTATACTATAATTAGGCAGGTGACATTAGAATGAGACTTAGACCGTATATCCCGGAGAAAGATTTTGAAGCAATACAAACCTGGATAAATGAAGAACGAGTTCATGCGATGTGGTGCGCAAATCTGATTCAATACCCTCTGGAGAAAAGCAATTTTGAAGAAGTCCTTCAGAAAGGAAAAGAAAGACTTGGCGAGATCCCGCTTATTGCAGAAACAGAGGATGGAAAAGCCGCAGGCCTCATTTGCTATTCCCTGAATCAGGAAACCCAAACGGGTATGCTGCGGTTTGTGATCCTTGATCCTGCCCTTAGGGGAAAGGGATATGGTAAAGAAATGGTTTCTCTGGCAGCGAAGTATGGTTTTGAAGAAACAGGCGCAGAGTCGGTGAGACTTGTCGTTTTTTCGACAAATGAAGCTGCGAAGCATTGTTACCTGAGTGCAGGCTTTACAGAGCAGAATACCACGGAGGGTGCCTTTCAGTTTAAAGACGAAACATGGGGAAGGTGTAATATGATCAAGGAGCGGAAATGAAGAAAACAGAAATATATATCGGTTTAAATGATCTGGATACAAAAGAGCAGAAGTTTGAAACGTCCAAATATCTGTCTATATTAAAAAAGGTATGCATCAATTACCATGTGCCCTTTTCCGTAAACGTGATAGAAGGCGGCTATGTCCATGAATCCGGAGATTATACGCAGGAAACAACGCTTCTTTTGACATTGCTTGACATTAAACAGGAGGATATAAATAGTATCGCAAAGGATTTATGTGCCTTTTTCCATCAGGAATCTGTAATGATCGCGACAGGAGAAGTTGAAGTGCACTTCGTGAGTGACACTTTATAAATAAACAGCAGTTGGAGAGAAATGAGATGAAGACAAAAAACCTTATAAAAATAATCGGAATACTGAGTCTGGCTTGTTTGATTACAGCAGGCCTCTGCGCATGCGGCGGAAAGAAACGGTCTCCGGGGATCATTATTGAAGAGCTGGTCGTCTATCATGGCACTTACGGAGAAGAAGCCGCTGACAAAGAAAAAGAATTATTAAAGGAACTGAAGAAAGCAGACCAGGGCGCTGCAGAAAAATGGGAAAAAGTTCTGGATTACTGGAAATATGCAAATCAGGATATAGTAGTTCATTATGATGTTCTTCCGGATGGGCTGCCGGAAACAGGCGAGTTATGTATGGTCGCTCTTGGATTCCAGCTCAATGAAGATGGCTCTATGAAAGAAGAGCTGCTAGAGCGGTTGAAGGTGGTCCTTGCCAGTGCGCAGAAATATCCGCAGGCGCACATTGTATGCACAGGCGGTGGAACTGCTAAAAATAATAAAGAAGCAACCGAAGCCGGAGAAATGGCTAAGTGGCTTCAGGCACAGGGTATTGCGAAAGATAGGATCATTGTGGAAGATAAGTCGATCACTACTGCGCAGAATGCTATGTTTACTTATGAGCTTCTGGCAGAGCATTGTCCGGAAGTATCACAGATTGCCATCATTTCCAGCGATTACCATATTGCGACTGGATCATTGTTCTTTGAAGCCTGGAATATCCTGCAGGCAGATGAACCGGGTCACTTAAATGCATCCGTTGTTTCTAACGCAGCTTATAAAGCACCGAAGGGACAGCTTTCAACGATGTTCCAGGCTGGCGGTCTGATCGAACTTTCTGGTGATATTGATACAGCGTTTGATATTTATTATGAAGAATATGATATTCATGAACTGCCGCCGTTGAATAAGTAGGAACAAGCAATGATGAAAACAAGAGAAGAAGCACTGAAATATGGACTGTCCTTTACAGACACTTATCAGGAAGCGCCATTTCATGATCCGAACTGGCAGCTGATCCGCTATAAACCAAATAGAAAAGCATTTCTCTGGACTTATGAAAAAGATGGTTACATTTGTCTGAATGTAAAAACAGATCCCGCATGGCGGGATCTGTGGAGAAAGACATATGCATCTGTGCTTCCGGCTTATCATCAGAATAAAGAACATTGGAACACGATCATCCTGGACGGAACTATTCCGGATAAGGAAATTAAGCGGATGATCGCAGAAAGCTATGATCTGATCTCTGACAGCCCGAGTAAACGAATCTATGAAGCAGTCAAAAAAATACCAAAAGGAAAAGTGGCGACCTATGGACAGGTCGCCGCTATGGCTGGAAATCCTAAGATGAGCCGTGCAGTCGGAAATGCGTTGCATAAAAATCCGGACCCATCCGGGATCCCATGTTTTCGAGTTGTCAATGCAAAGGGAGAACTCTCCGGAGAATTTGCATTTGGCGGAAAGGGTAGACAGCAGGCACTTTTAGAAGCAGATGGCATAGAAGTTATTGACGGAAAAGTGAATCTGCAGAAATATGGAATTACCCTTTCGCAAGAATTTTAATACTCCCAGTTTTCTACAATAGAATCAACCTTCCAAAGAGGTTTTTCATCATACGTTCCTTTTTCTCCGACAACTCCCATTGTCAGATCGACCCATTGACCATAGTATTCCACAGTAAATTCAGCAGTAAAACTATTATCAGTCTGATTCGAAATCGTGATATCACTTACGATCTCATAGGTGGAGAACCCAAGCCAGGCCTGTAATTCGTAGAGCCCGTCAGGCACGTCTTCGTCATCTCTTACCATTACATAAGGTGACGGATTATTTTCATCCTGCCCCATCTTTGCCAGATCAGGGAAGTACTCTGTTGCACCCTGTGCTGTAAATGTTCTGAACAAATATTCCCAAATGTCACCGATACTCTGAAAGTCCGGATCGGTCACCATCAGATAAGAGTATCCCAGTTCATCGTAATAGATGAGTCCTTCATCGCAATCAAGAGCGACGCAGTCTACGTACTTTAAAATATTCACTTCGTCTATCAATCGGGTTACAGCAGCTTTTGGATCCTCTGTCGGGGTGCTTTTTGTTTCCGGTTCAACAGAGGCTTCCTGTGTGGCAGGTTGTGCAGGCTCTACAGGCTGCTCTTTTTTGCAGGCACAAAGGATCAGTGGAATCATGATCGCAATTGCCGCAATGGCTAATAATTTCTTTTTCATACCTTCTCCTCCAAAAGAAATAACGACATATAACCAGTTTCATTATAACAAGAAAGGAAGAAAAAAACGATAATGTTTTTTACCGTTTTAAATTGACGGGTTTGGCCTTGAGGCATAATATAAAAAACTACAGGAGGAACGGACAAATGATGGTTACAAGATATTGCCCGCAGTGCGGAGCAGAGACGATGTTTGATGACAGCAGGGAATATATGTTCTGCAGTTACTGCGGAGCAAAGATCATAAGTTTTCCTTTAAAAGCCATGGGCACCAGCCTGGCGCCGCAGAATAACGCACAATTAACGCCGCAAAGAAGCATGCAGACAGCGGTCATAAACAATCTTGTGATTGATTATTCGACAACCAATCAGATGTATTCGCTGACAGTTCTGATTTACGGCCAGAAGTGGATCTTCCCGAATGGTGCGAGAAAAGAATTTACATTGAGACCAGGAACACATATCATTGGTTTTTCCATTGGAAGACGTTTGTGGAACCGCAGGATCAATATTCCGTATGAAGGCGCACAGGTCTCAATCAACGTCGTTTATGCCGGCCGGACCAAAATCTATATTAATCCGCCGCAATAGAAGTAGATTAAGAACGGATGGTGATATCTCCTCCGTTATCCAGAGTTTTTCCTTCCAGTAGCAGAAGCTTTTCTGCAAACAGACGGGCAAATCCACTTATAATAGCAGAAAGGTAGATCATTTCCTCCGTACTGTCTGTTGCTATTTCTGATTCATATTCATGATCCAGAATGCCGGCTGCAGCCAAACGGACCTGTTTGGAAAAATAACTGGCAGCCAGTTTCTGACGATCCACATAGGTGGTATAAGTTTTTTTCAATTCTTCTTCTGTCAGGTCGACAGGAATCATAGTCTGCAAAGTAGGAATACTCAGACTCTGTTTTAGAGAACAGATCATCAGCAGGTAGGCGATCTGCTTACGATAGTATTTCCTGTTCACCGGCTCCGGCATGATCTTTTTCCGCACATAATTATTAATGGTAGCAGCTGTTATAAACTGTTCCTCTTTTAACTCTGGCGGCAGATAGTCCAGATACTGCTTCAGGAGCATGATCACCTGCTCCATATATAATCCCATGTCAGGAATATCTTCCCAACGCGGAAGTCTGTAATTATCAATGTATTTTTCCCACCGGCGAAGCTTGCCGGCGATCAGATCTTTATTAAAATCCATAAAACCACCTCGCTATAAAAAATATACACATAAATAATCCGTATTTCAAGTTTATCTTGTATGCAGTAGCTATTGACTTAATCTGCACTACAACTTATAATAATCCGACAGATTAGATAGAGGAAAGGAAAAACGATATCTTTTCCCAAGAATCTTATCTGAAACGGCAAATGAAAAATAGTATTTGATTACAGGAGGAACATTATGGTTTTTGAAGCTATTGCTGAATTAATTGCAGAAAGAAATGATTGCGACCCTTCCACAATTACACCGGATATGAAGTTTGCTGATCTGGGCATCGATTCACTGGATACAGTTGAGATGCTGATGAACCTGGAAGACAAGATCGGTCAGGAAATCGAACTCGAAGAAAAAGTCGAGACAGTTGGCGATCTGGTTGCTTACATTGAGGCAAGACTGGAGAAATAATTATGATCAAATCACCTATCTGCGATATGCTGGGAATCCGCTATCCGCTCTTCCAGGGCGGCATGGCATGGATCGCTGACGGGCGTCTGGCAGCAGCAGTATCAGAAGGCGGCGGTCTGGGCATTATTGCTGCAGGAAACGCACCTGCTGATGTGATCCGGGAACAGATTCATATCGCAAAAGATCTGACAGACAAACCATTTGGTGTCAACATCATGCTGATGAGTCCTTTCGCAGATGATGTTGCACAGCTTGTTGCAGATGAGAAGGTTGCAGTTGTTACGACCGGCGCCGGGAATCCGGCTAAATACATGCCGATCTGGACAGAAGCAGGCATTAAGGTGATACCGGTCGTTGCATCAGTTGCTATGGCTAAACTGATGACAAGAGCCGGCGCGTCTGCTTTGATTGCAGAAGGTGGTGAAAGCGGCGGACATGTTGGGGAACTGACCACGATGGTTTTAGTTCCGTTAGTTTGTGACGCAACAGATCTTCCGGTCCTTGCTGCAGGAGGAATCGCAGACGGCAGAGGTGTAGCAGCAGCATTTATGCTTGGCGCCTGTGGTGTGCAGATGGGCACCCGCTTTTTAAGTGCAGAAGAATGCTCCATCCATCCGACGTACAAAGAAAAGATCATTAAAGCACATGATCTGGCAACGATGGTCACCGGCAAACGCCTTGGCCATCCGGTCAGAAGCCTGCGTACAAACTTCTCCCGTGACTATTCCAAGGCGGAATACAGCGACACCCCGGATGATGTTCTGGAAAAAATGGGAGAAGGCGCACTGCGGTTAGCAGTCCAGGAAGGTGATCTGGATAAAGGATGTTTCCTTTCCGGACAGGTTGCTGCAATGGTCAAAAAAGAGCAGCCGGCAGCAGAAATTGTCCGTGAAGTCATGGAAGAAGCGGAACCAATTTTAATGGGAGCACCAAAATGGGTAGAATAGCATTTTTATTTGCCGGTCAGGGAGCACAAGTACCGGGAATGGGCAAGTCATTTTATGACAATTGCGCTT
>JAGCAK010000016.1 GCA_017652745.1 Lachnospiraceae bacterium | reverse complement strand
TGCACAACTGTGGCAAGTGCGAGATCTTTATGGAAGATATGGTAGAAAACATCGGCGTCAGAGGATGGAACCCTGCACAGAACTGTAACGACCTGGCAGCGATCAAGAAGAAATTCGGTAACCGCTTAGTCCTGACCGGATGCATCAACTCTTCCCAGACCTTTGAGAAACCGGGAATCACAGAGGAGGAGATCCGCGAGATTGTTTGGGATGTTGCCAACAAATACGCTCCAGGCGGTGGATTTGCATTCCAGGTATTTTTCATCATTCCAGACCCGACAGATCAGTTCGTTCAGTGGAAAAAAGCTACTGTTAACAAAGTTATGGAAGAAGTCAGCAAAGAGTTCTACAAGAAATAATCAGACACCAAATAAAAAGAGGGGATTCACTCCCCTCTTTTTTTATGCGGCGCGCTGTGCGTCCCGCTCTATGATCTTCTTTTTCATATCCGTAAATTCCAGCTTCACGAAGATGATCGCCATGACTCCGACGATAATATCGGAGATCGGCCCCGTCCAGGTAATGCCATCCAGTCCCAAAAAGATGGAAAGGATGAATGCCAACGGAATCATTGTAACGATCTGCTTGGTAACCGGCGGGATCAGGCCTTTGATGGTTTTTCCACAGCCGGTGAAGAATCCTGAAGTATAGTGGAAGATACCTACAAAGATGGTCATGCTCATGTAGATCCGGAAGAAGCGGACAGCATAAGCGAAGTAAAGATCGCTTCCGGTTCCGAAAACCGAAAGGATCTGTTTCGGAAAGATCTCAAATGCGGCGGTAAAGACAATTCCGATGGCGATCACCACCGCAATTCCCAACTTGTATGCCTGCATGACACGTTCATAGTTTTTCGAACCATAATTAAACCCGTAGATAGGCAGACATCCCTGATGGATGCCGATATAAATGGAGGTATAGATCTGCAGGATCTTCTGCGTGATGCCGACGACTGCCAGCGGGATCTCTACGCCATAGATGGAATCCACGCCATATTTGCGGATCACGTTGTTGATGACAATCTGCGTCACGGCAATGGCAACATTGTGGATGCTGGCCGGAACGCCCAGCCCCATCGTCCGCAGTGTCAGTTTTAAATCCGGAATCAGATATTTCTTTTTGATCTTCATATCTGACTTCCTGGAAAAATAGAAGATTACCATGCCTGCCGACAGAAACTGTCCGATCACTGTCGCAATGGCGGCACCTTTCATTCCCCAATGAAATACGAAAATAAAGATAGGATCCAGGATCAGATTCAGGATCGCGCCGGAAACATTTGTCCACATCGAAAAAGTTGGTGACCCATCAGAACGAACAAAATGGGAACCTGCAAACCCCAGCATATAAGCCGGAATTCCAAGGGCAACGATCCAGGTATAGTCCACTGCATACGGAAGGATCTCTTCGGTTGATCCAAGTGCGATCAACAGTGGCTTTAAAAAGATCAGCACGGCTGCCATGATCAGCAGGCCGATGATCACAACGACGGCGATTCCGTTTCCGATCGCACGGACGCCCTTTTCCTTTTCTCCTTTTCCGGAACTGAGATTAAAGAATGTGGCTGTTCCGATACCGACCAACAAAGATAACGCCATCGCAACGGTATTGATCGGGAACTCGACATTGGTTGCCGCGTTTCCAAATATGCCCACGCCGTGACCGATAAAGATCTGATCGACAAAATTGTACAAAGCACTGACGACCATGCCGATCACGGCCGGAATGCAGAACCTTGCCATCAGCTTTCCTATTTTTTCAGTTGCCAACGGATTACCCATTTCGCGATCCCCCTATGCGCGACTTACTTTGTTAATTTATTGTACCACTGACTTTTCCATTTTTTCATCTATTAATTATACAGCATACGAAGTTTACTTTACCCATTTGGTGTGCTAACATATTAAATGGATAGTTGTTGAATGTTTTTGGAGGGATAATCATATGGCAAAATTAACAGAAAAAGAAAATTATTTAATGTGTCTGCGCGGCGAGCAGCCGGAGTGGATCCCGCATGTTTCCATGGATCCGGCTATTCCTGGACCTTCTGCTGGTATCGGACCATCTATTATTGCAAGAAAGGTCGATGATGACGGCAGAATGTGGGATATCTGGGGTGTCGAGCTGATCACCAGCAAAGAAGCTGCAGGCGGAATGATCCCAAAGACATGGGACTTTCTGCTGGACGATGTCACCAAATGGCGTGACGTGATCAAAGCTCCGGATCTGACAGGCGTCGACTGGGAGCAGATGGCAAAAAAAGACCTGGAAAGAGCTGCCAAATTTATTGACCGTGAGAACCAGGCCGTAACTTACAGCGCAAGCAGTGGATTTTTCCAGAACTTAATGGCTTTCATGGGATTTACAGAGGGGCTTTGTGCATTATTCGAAGAACCGGAAGAATGCGAAGAGCTTTTCGATTATATCTGTGACTTCCAGGTTGAAGTGGTCAAGAATTCCATTGACTATTATGAGCCGGACATTCTTGGAATGGGCGATGACTCCGCAGCATGGAACAATCCTTTTGTATCTCTCGACATGATGCAAAGGTTCTTTATTCCTCGTTACATGAGGATCTCGCAGTTTGCAAAAGACAGAAATATTCCGATCACCTTCCACAACTGCGGCAAATGCGGCATCTTTATGGAAGACATGGTAGAGAAAGTCGGCATCAATGGCTGGAACCCGGCACAGAACTGCAATGACCTTGATGCGATCAAGAAACAGTTTGGCAACCGCTTAGTCCTGACAGGGTGCATCAACTCTTCTCAGACATTTGAAAAACCGGGCATCACAGAAGAAGAGATCCGCGAGATCGTTTGGGATGTTGCCAACAGATACGCTCCGGGCGGCGGATTTGCTTTCCAGGTACATTTCATCATTCCGGACCCGACAGATCAGTTTGTCCAATGGAAGAAGGCCACCGTCAACCGTGTAATGGACGAAGTGTCCGCAGTATTCTACAAACAGTAATAAACAAAAACAACTTCTTAAGAGGGGAGATCATTCTCCCCTCTTTTCATTCTCTTTTTCTAATATTATAATGTCATCAGAGTTTTTGTTTTAGGAGGAGGATCGTTTATGGCAAAGTTAACAGAAAAAGAAAACTATTTGATGTGTCTGCGTGGCGAACAGCCGGAATGGATCCCACACGAATCACTGGATCCAACCATTAAAGGACCATCAGCCAGCACAGGCCCATCCATCCTGATGCCGAGAGTAGATGCTGACGGCAGAATGTGGGATATCTGGGGCGTCGAGCTGATCACAAGTGCAGAAGCAGCAGGCGGCAGGATCCCAAAGACATGGGACTTCCTGCTGGATGATGTCACCAAATGGCACGATGTCATTAAAGCTCCGGACATCAGCGGTGTCGACTGGGAGCAGATGGCAAAGAAAGATCTGGAAAGAGCTGCTAAATATATTGACCGTGAAAACCAGGCCGTCTGTTATATGGGCGGAGGCGGATTCTTCCAGAACTTAATGGCTTTCATGGGATTTACAGAAGGTCTCTGCGCTTTGTTTGAAGAGCCGGAAGAATGCAATGCACTTTTCGATTACCTTTGTGATTTCGCAGTTGAAGTAACCCGTAATGCCATCGATTATTATCAGCCGGATATCTTTGGAATCGGCGATGATACTGCAGCATGGAATAACCCGTTCGTATCTCTGGATATGATGAGAGAGTTCTTCGTACCACGTTACTGCAGACTGACTGATTTTGCAAAAGAGAGAAATATCCCTGTTACTCTTCATAACTGCGGCAAATGCGAGATCTTCATTCCGGATATGGTAGATGTGGTCGGCGTTACCGGATGGAACCCGGCGCAGAACTGCAACGACCTGCTGGCTCTGAAGAAACAGTTCGGCAACAGACTTGTTCTGACCGGCTGCATCAACTCTTCACAGACATTTGAAAAACCAGGCATCACAGAAGACGAGATCCGTGAGATCGTTTGGGATGTTGCCAACAAGTACGCTCCGGGCGGCGGATTTGCGTTCCAGGTACACTTCATCATTCCAGATCCGACCGATGAGTTTATGCAGTGGAAGAAAGCAACCGTTAACAGAGTTATGGATGAAGTCAGCCACGAATTCTACAAAAAATAATATTAGCTGAAGAATAAAAAAGAGGGGAACTCTCCCCTCTTTTTTATTACCCGGAAATGCCGGTACACTCTCACTTTAAATCATAAACGAAGACTTCATGGACCTCTTCCGTATATCCCTCACGGAATCCTGCGATTCTTCCGTCAACAATGATGGAGCCGCGATTATACAAGATCAGAAGCTGGCCATTTTCTTTGTCAAAGCTCAATCCTTCTACCTCTCCCTGTTCAATCACATCTGAAAACACATGCTCCAGAACGGTCGTTGCAGAGGTCTGATCTTTTACCACATCCAGGCGGTACAGATGATCTGGTTCCCCATCGTCTGCTGCACCATCATCACAAGTGATATATAATCTGCCATCATAGCATGCCACGCCCTGGATCCAATTCTGCGGAAGCTGCATTTCCAGTTTCCCTTTAAAGACGCCTGTATCCAGATCATACATATACAGACAGCTGCTGGATGCATCATCGCCCCAGGAGGATAAATAAACCGTTCTGCTCTCCGGATCGACAGCGATCCCGGAGCATTCCATCTGGCCGGCATCGGCATACAGCGGGAAGATCCATTTCCGTTCAAGTGTGTCCCCGTCATAAACGGCAACCTGGATATTGCTGGCTTCCCCTTCTGCAAATAGTTCCACCCCGAGGTACAAGTCATTCTGATACACATCGATGTCTCCGATGTGATTGACTTTCCATTGATACCCTTTCAGCGGCTCATTATTCTCTGCTACTACATTCCAGTCACGATCATATTTTGTTAAGGTCGCCGATCCGCTGACCCAGTAGTACTCGCCGTCAGTGCAGACCCCCTGCCGTCCGGCAACCTGATGGATCGATGCAGGTGTATATTTATAGCGCGGCATGGTGGAATCCCAAAATCCAAACAGACATAGAAAAAGGATATTGAGCAGGATCAAAAGATGCAGGACGATATGGTACAGGTCCGGAACGATCCGTTTTTCATTCTTTGGAAAAAGGCGGACAGTATCCTTGAAACAGTCATTGTAGCCTTTTAGCTTTTTTTCACTTGCTCCGAAAATGGTATAGAACCAGTGACAGAAAAACTGCACGACAAACCAGAGGATCAATACGCCCAATAAGATCCATTTCCCGACCGGACGGATCAGGTAATAGGAAATGAGCGCGGCACTATAAAGGCAAAGCATGAGGAATTCCATACTCTTGATCCCCATGCCCTCGACCAGCAGCT
>JAGCAK010000015.1 GCA_017652745.1 Lachnospiraceae bacterium | reverse complement strand
CGACGAAGGCCGGATTGCTGCAGAAGTTACCATGTATGCAGATAAGATCGCCATTGATGAAGAACTGGTCCGTCTTACCACGCACATCCGCCATATGAAAGACATTCTCGAAAAAGGCGGAGAGAGCGGCAGGAACCTGGATTTTATTGCTCAAGAGATGAATCGTGAATCTAATACAATCCTTTCCAAATCTAATGATATGGACATTACTAATAGAGGAATCGAACTTAAAACTTGTATTGAAAAGATTCGCGAGCAAGTACAAAACATTGAATAATTACTACAACTGATATTCATTTCGGCTATGTCATATATATCCTCTGCGCTCAGGATGCTTCGCATATTCGCTCGAGAATATATATGACCATAGCCGAATCAATCACAATAAGGAGAAATTATGGATAAGGGTGTACTTGTAGTTGTATCTGGTCTGTCCGGAGCAGGAAAGGGAACAATTTGTAAGAGATTGCTTGAGAAGTATCCGGATTATGTGCTTTCCGTGTCGGCTACCAGCCGGAAACCACGGGAAGGGGAAGAGCATGGCCGGGAGTATTTCTTCATTACCAAAGAGGAATTTGAGGACCGGATCAATCAGGGAAAGCTGCTGGAATTCGCTCAGTATGTCGGCAATTATTATGGAACACCGAAAGACTGGGTCGAAGAACAGCTGAAAGCCGGAAACGATATCATTTTGGAGATTGAACTGCAAGGCGCTTTCCAGATTCGTGAAAAGATCCCTGAAGCTGTGCTTGTCTTCATTTTACCGCCGGATATGGAAGAATTAAAACGCAGACTGGTAAATAGAGGGACTGAAACCATGGAAGAGATTGAACGTCGTCTGCAGCGTGCGCAGGAGGAAATGGAATACGTTCCGCAGTATGATTATGTGATCATAAATGAAGATGTTGAAAAATCTGTTGACATGTTGCATAATATAGTTCGTTCTGAAAAAATCAAAGGAGAGTGAAAACATGTTACATCCGTCTTACACTGACTTAATGGACGCTTTAAACAGCGAAGTGGAAAATGGAGAACAGCCGGTTGTCCAGAGCAGATATTCTATCGTTATGGCTGCTTCCAAGCGAGCTCGTCAGCTTGTAGATGGTGCAGAGGCACTGGTAGATGATCCTTCTGCTAAACCATTATCTACGGCTATTGAAGAGATCTATTCTCAGAAAGTACGTATTTTAAATAATGATGATGAGGAAGAATAAACTTTTCCTGATATCACTGGGATGTGATAAGAATAGAGTTGATTCTGAAAGAATGCTGGGGTTTCTTGAAGACGCCGGCTTTTCTTTTACTGATGATGAATATGAAGCAGATGTGATCCTGGTAAATACCTGCTGTTTTATTGATGATGCAAAGACAGAATCCATTGAAACCATTCTGGAAATGGCTGCAATGAAAACAGAAGGAAAATGCAAAAAGCTTGTAGTGTCCGGATGTCTGCCGGAACGCTATAAAGAGGAATTGATAAAAGAACTTCCAGAAGTTGATGCTTACATCGGAACAAAAGATCTGTCTGAGATTGTTTCTGCCTGCAGTCTTCCTGATGAAGATCAGCTCACACCTGTTTTTTCCGGCAAACGGATCGTTACCACACCGGGTCATTATGAATTTTTGAAAATTGCTGAGGGTTGCAATAAATACTGCACCTATTGTATTATTCCCTATATTCGTGGGAGATATACCAGTTATCCGATGGAAGACCTGCTGAAAGAAGCAGATACTCTAGCTTCACAAGGTGTAAAAGAACTTATCCTTGTTGCTCAGGAAACATCTATTTACGGAAAAGATCTTTATGGAAAAGAGATGCTTCCGGAATTTCTGAAGAAATTGTGCCAGATTAACGGCATCGAATGGATCCGCCTGTTGTATTGCTATCCGGAGGATATTACAGAAGAATTTCTGCAGGTCATGGCACAGGAGAAAAAGATCTGCCATTACATCGATATGCCTATCCAGCATGCTTCAGACCAGATCCTGAAGAAAATGGGAAGAAAAACGGACCGTGCTTCCATTCTTGCTACCATCCATCGCGTCCGTGAAATCATGCCTGATGCAGCACTGCGTACTTCTCTTATAACTGGATTTCCATCTGAATCAGAAGAAGATCATCAACTTCTGATGTCTTTTGTTAAAGAGGCCAGATTTGATCATTTAGGCGTTTTTACTTATTCACAGGAAGAAGGTACCCCTGCAGCAAAAATGCCGGATCAGATCGATGAGGCGCTCAAGGTACAAAGAAAAGACGACATTATGCGTCTGCAGGAACAAATATCTCTTGAGATCATGAATGAAAAGATCGGAAGAGAATTACAGGTCCTGATCGATGGATATCTTCCGGATGAAGATGTTTATATTGGAAGGACCAGGATGGATGCTCCCGATGTGGACGGATTCTTTTATGTAAAAGCAGAAGAATCCCTGAATACCGGAGATCTTATCATAGCTCGTGTGCAGACAGCCAATGCGTATGACCTTTATGGGGAGATGATAAAACGTTATGAATCTACCGAATAAACTTACTATTTTAAGATTAATTTTTATTCCGTTTTATGTTTTCTTTCTGATGACGGATTTCTTTTCCTTCAGCAGTCATATTGCTATGGTCATTTTTATCCTGGCATCTATAACGGACTCTCTGGATGGAAAAATTGCGCGAAAATATAATCTGGTCACTGATTTTGGTAAATTTGCTGATCCGTTGGCAGATAAGATCCTTGTCGTATCCGGTATGGTGTGTTTTGTCGCACTTGGCAGACTTCCTGTATGGATCTGTATTATTATCCTTGCCAGAGAATTTGCGATCAGTGGTTTCCGCCTGGTCGTAGCTGCAAATGGCACCGTTTTAGCAGCAAGTATGTGGGGAAAACTGAAAACCACTTTTCAGATGATCATGCTGATCATGATGTCATTCGATCTGGAACGGCTGGTAGCGGAAAAAGGGTTTCCACCGGTTATCTGGACGGTTTATCATATTGTAACGGTCGTTGTAATGTATATTGCATTAGCACTGACCATCATATCCATGATCGACTATTTCTATAAAAACAGGAAAGGATTTCAAGTGAAATGACCTGTGAGTTTATCTTTGTAGGAACGGAACTTTTACTTGGCAATATACTGAATACAAATGCGAAATACCTGTCCGAAAAGTGTGCGGAATATGGTATTTCTGTTTTTTATCAGACTGTTGTCGGAGACAATCCGGAAAGATTAGAAGAAACCGTACGGTTGGCTTTATCCCGTTCGGACTGCATCATCTTTTCAGGAGGTTTGGGGCCAACAACCGATGATCTTACTAAGGAGACTGTTGCTAAGGCATTTGGTTTAAAACTGGTGGAAGATGCTAAGGCAAAAGAAGAACTCCTTGCCAGAATGAACCGTTACGGGCGCAGGATCACAGCGAATAATTACAAACAGGCCCTGATCCCGGAAGGACAGAGGGCTCTGTATAATCATCATGGCACAGCACCGGGCATATTAATCGAGAAAAACGGAAAGACAGCTATTTTGCTGCCTGGCCCGCCTAGAGAACTGGCTCCGATGTTTGAGGAATACTGTATTCCATATTTTGAATCCAGATCAAATAAAAAAATAGTTTCTGTTATGGTGAAACTGATCGGTATTGGTGAAAGCGAAGCAGCTGCCAGAATTGAAGATCTGATCCAAAACAGCACGAATCCGACCGTAGCCCCTTATGCAAAAACAACACAGGTTCATCTGCGCGTCACAGCGATGGCTGACAGCGTAGAGGCCGGAAAAGTCCTTATGAAGCCCGTTCTGGAGCAAATCCGGGCAGAATTAGGTGAGTATATTTATTCGATGGATGAAAATGATGATATAGAAGACGTTGTCGTACGGGACCTTGAAACAAGGCATTTGTATATCTCCTGTGCAGAATCTTTTACTGGAGGAATGGTCACCGCCAGGCTGATCAATGTCCCGGGAGCAAGTAATGTCCTCAAAGAGAGTCTCGTTACTTATTGTGATGAAGCTAAGTTAAATCGTCTTTTTGTTGACCCGGAAACAATAAAAAAACATACCGCTGTCAGTTTTGAATGCGCTAAGGAGATGGCCGAAGGTGTGATACGTGCGACCGGCTGTGATGTCGGGGTAGCAACAACAGGATATGCAGGACCGGATGGAGAAGAAGCAGGTCATATCTTTTTTGCCGTCAGTTTTCGTGGTAAAACCTTAGTAAAGGAAATGAATCTCGGATTTGATCGGAATTTAGTTCGGGAAGCTGCAACGATCCGCGTTCTGGCACTGGTTCATCAGATTTTAAAGGATGCCTGAACGCCTGAATGAAATTGTTCGGTTACAATTTCTTAACATTTCTGAAATAGTGTAAAAGACACAGCTATGATATGATAGAGATGCGCAAAAAGCGTGTCTCTTTTTTTGTTTTTCATCGGAATGTGATTGACAAATGTCTGAAAGTAGAATAAGATAAAAGCGAACATAAGTTCGCATTCGAATGAAGGAGAAAAAAATGGATAATAAAGAAAAATTAAAAGCTCTGGACGCTGCAATTTCCAAAATTGAAAAAGATTACGGAAAAGGCTCCGTTATGAAATTAGGTGATAAAACGGCACTGGATGTAGATGTGATCCACACCGGTTCCATCAGTCTGGATAAAGCATTAGGTGTTGGCGGCATTCCGCGCGGAAGGATCATAGAGATTTATGGTCCAGAGGCTTCCGGTAAGACAACGCTTGCATTACATATCGTTGCAGAAGTACAGAAAAACGGCGGCATCGCAGGTTTTATTGATGCAGAGCACGCGCTGGATCCAAAATATGCACATGATATCGGAGTAGATGTAGATAATTTATATATTTCGCAGCCTGACTATGGCGAGCAGGGACTGGAAATCTGTGAGACTATGGTCCGTTCCGGTGCCATAGATATCATCGTTGTAGACTCTGTCGCAGCTTTGGTTCCAAAGCATGAGATTGAAGGAGAAATGGGAGATGCAACGGTTGGTGCACAGGCTCGTCTGATGAGCCAGGCATTAAGAAAACTGACTGCAGTAACAAATAAAACCGGTTGTTCCATTATCTTTATCAATCAGTTGAGAGAGAAGATCGGTGTCTTTTATGGCCCGTCAGAAACCACAACAGGCGGCCGTGCCTTGAAATTCTATGCATCTGTCCGTATCGATATCCGTCGTGTGGAATCTCTGAAGCAGAGTGGAGAAGTCATCGGCAACCGTGTCCGTGCCAAAGTTGTTAAGAATAAAGTGGCTCCGCCATTCCGCGAGGCAGAATTTGATATTATTTTCGGTGAAGGTATCTCTGCTGTTGGTGATATCCTGGATCAGGCTGTAGAATTTAAGATCATCGAAAAGAGCGGCGCATGGTACTCATATAATGGTGAAAAAATTGGCCAGGGCAGAGAAAATGCCAAAAATTATATCAAAAATGACCCTGCTTTCTTTGCCATGTTAGATGCAGCTGTCCGGAATAAACTCGGATTTGGTGATGGTGAACCTTTACCAGAGGCTGCTCCGGTAAAACAAGAGCCTCAGATGGCTGAATTCAATCCGGATGACCTGGAGCTGGATGTTGAATAAACAATTTACCTGTAGCATAAAAAAGGGGAATTGCTGAGCGATTCCCCTTTTATTTTCGGATAGATTTTATTAGTTTTCATAGGAAAAATCACTTGTCAATAAAGGTTTCCTTTAGTAAACTATATAATACGGTTTAGAATAACTATTGGAGGTATTTCATATGAATGTTTATAAGACAGAACAACTTAGAAATGTCGTTCTTTTGGGGCATGGCGGTTCTGGTAAATCCACGTTAGCAGAAGCATTTGCTTTCTCAACAGGGATCACGACCAGAATGGGCAATATTGCTGACGGCAACACCATCAGTGATTTTGATAAAGAAGAGCAGAAAAGACAATTTTCTATCAGCACGACAGTCATTCCAATCGAATTCAATAAGATTAAGATCAATGTCCTGGACACACCAGGTTATTTCGATTTTATCGGTGCAACGGAAGAAGGTCTTAGTGTAGCTGATGCAGCTGTTATTGTTGTCAATGCTAAGAGCGGTATTGAAGTTGGTACACATAAGGCATGGGGTTTCTGTGAGAGATTCCATATTCCACGTATCATTTATATTTCCGGAATGGATGATGCTAATGCGGATTTCGCAGGCGTCGTAGATTCCCTGAAAGAAGAATTTGGCAACAAGATCGCTCCGCTGCAGATCCCTATCAAAGAGGGCGGTGCTTTCACTGGTTACGTTAATGTTATCCGTGAAGCAGGCAGAAAATATAAAGCAGACGGTTCATATGATGAGTGCGAGGTTCCGGCTGACCTTTCCGCAGAAGTTGCTTCTACCAGAGAAGAGGTTATGGAGCATGTTGCTGAGACCAGTGAAGAGTTTATGGAGAAATATTTCGGTGGTGAAGAATTCACCATGGATGAGATTCTTTCCGCTCTGAACGCTGCTGCAACAGAAAGCGATATCGTTCCTGTTTTAGTTGGCGCTACAACGAAGAATTTTGGACCGAAAGCTGTTCTGGAAGCTATTGAGCGTTACTTCCCATCTCCGGATCACAGCCCGGTTAAGAAAACCGGTAAATTCACAAAGACTGATGAAGATTTTACTGCAGAGTATAAAGAAGACGGTCCTCTTGCTGCTTATGTATTTAAGACGATCGTTGACCCGTTTATCGGTAAATATTCTCTGGTTAAAGTTTGCTCCGGCGTATTAAAGAATGATGATCAGGTATTCAATGCTGCAACCGATGAAAGCGAAAAATTATCTAAGCTGTATATCATGCGCGGCAAGAACTTTGAAGAGATCAACATGCTGAATCCTGGAGATATTGGTGCTATCAGTAAACTTGATCTTGCAAAGACTGGCGATACTTTATCCAAGAAAGATAATCCTATCATCCTTGATAAGTTCGAAACTGCAAAACCGTATACTTATATGAAATACCGTGCCGTTAATAAAGGCGAGGAAGATAAGATCCAGCAGGCTCTGCAGAAATTATGTGCAGAAGATCAGACACTGAAAGTTGTTTCTGATGAAGAAAACAAACAGGCTCTTCTGTACGGCATTGGAGATCAGCAGCTGGATGTTGTTGTATCCAAGATGAAAGAAAAATATAAAGTTGATGTTGTTCTGGAAAAACCTGCTTTTGCTTTCCGTGAAACCATCAAGAAGTCATCCGATGTACAGGGTAAACATAAGAAACAGTCTGGCGGACATGGACAGTACGGCGATGTCAGAATGCGTTTTGAGCCTTTAGGCGATACTACAAAAGCATATGAGTTTGCAGAAGAAGTAGTCGGTGGTTCCGTACCGAAAAACTACTTCCCGGCTGTAGAAAAAGGGTTACAGGAATGTGTCCAGAAGGGACCTCTGGCTAATTATCCTGTTGTGGGCGTGAAAGCGACTCTGTATGATGGATCTTACCATCCGGTTGACTCTAACGAAATGTCCTTCAAAATGGCAACCATTTTGGCATTTAAGAAAGGTTTCATGGAAGCAGGTCCTGTTCTCTTAGAGCCTATCGCAAGCCTGAAAGTAACTGTTCCGGATCGTTTTACCGGTGATGTTATGGGCGATCTCAACAAGAGACGCGGCCGTGTGCTTGGTTCCAATCCAGCTGGACTCGGCAAAACATGTATTGAAGCTGATGTCCCACAGTCCGAGTTATTCGGCTACGGCACAACACTTCGTTCCATGACAGGTGGATTCGGTGATTTCGAGTATGAATTCTCCCGTTATGAGCAGGCTCCGGCAGATGTTCAGGAAAGAGAAGTCGCAAGCAGACATACAGACGACGAGGAATAACTCCTTTATATGAAATACGATATCGTAATCATTGGTGGCGGTGCATCTGGTTTATGCACCGCCATAATGTCTAAAACAGAAACTAATTCCATATTGATCATTGAGCACGAAGAACGTGTTGGAAAAAAGATCCTGTCTACAGGTAACGGAAAATGTAATCTGACAAACCGTTATTGCCGGACAGAGCTTTTTTCATCAAATCCGGAGGGTATCTATCCTTATTTCCCAGAATCCAACAGGTCCTTCGCGGAAAGAGTTATCTCTTCTTTTGATGCAGAGAATGCCATTCAATTCTTTCAAGGATTAGGAATCCTGACTGAGGATAAAAACGGATATATCTATCCACGAAGCGAGCAAGCTTCTTCTGTTTTGGATAGTCTTCGTTTCCGCTGCGAAGCATTAGGAATAGATATGGCGCTCGGATATCAGCCGATCAAAATTATAAAGAAAGACAATCTCTTTCATATCGATGACGAGTATTCCTGCAGAAAACTTGTTCTTGCAACCGGCGGAATGAGTGCGCCAAATACCGGTTCTGACGGCAGTGGCTATGAACTGGCCAAAAGTCTGGGACATCATATTGTTGAACCAATCCCGTCTCTTTGCGGTTTAAAGTGCAATGATCCTTTCTTTAAAGCGTTAGCAGGAGTGCGGAATGACAGTAAACTGTCTCTGTATGATGAGCAGAAGAACCTATTGATTGAAGCGCAGGGGAATCTGCAGTTCAATGATTATGGTGTTTCTGGAATTCCTGTGTTTCAGATCTCTTCCGTTGCAGGCCGTTTACTGAAAGAAGGGAGGAAACTCCTGCTTCGGATAGATCTTCTGCCGGAAGTCTCATTAAATGATCTGGCTGATTTTTTGGACCGCAAAAAAGAACAATATCTTCTTGGGGTTTTGAATAAAAAGCTCTCACAAGTCATTGAAAAAGAAGTCAGCCGGAAAAAAGGATGTGAAAACGTTTCTAATGGATATTTGAGAGCCTGTATGATTAAAAAATTCAAAGTACATCCGATCGATATCACATCTTTTGCACAATCTCAGGTAACAGCCGGCGGCGTTTCAGTGGACGAAATTTGGCCTGATAAGTGCGAGTCTAAATTGGTCGACAATTTATACTTTACTGGAGAAATCATGGATATTAACGGTATTTGCGGCGGTTATAATCTGCATTGGGCATGGGCAAGCGCTCACTGCGCAGCAAGAGCTATTAAAGCAGGCAGCTAATAATATGATTTTTCATTTGTTTATTTTCGGGAATATGATAAAATAACTAACACAAAAAAATATAGAAAGGATTCTTAATCAATAACTATGATTCGGATCAGTCAAATTCAATTACCGGTAGATCATACCAAAGCACAGCTGGAATCGAGCATCTGTAAGAAGCTCCGTGTCAACGACAATGCGATCGAATCGATCAAATATTCCATTGTCAAACGTTCTTTAGACGCAAGAAATAAGAATAACATCACATATAACTATGTGATCGATGTTTCTGTGGACAATGAAAAAAATATCCTGGAAGCGTGCAAAAAGAGCAAAACGATCACACATGTTCAGGAAAAACGTTACTCCCTGCCTGTCCGCGGGCAGGAGTTAATGAAGATCCGTCCTTATGTGGTTGGATCCGGTCCGGCCGGTCTGTTTGCTGCATATTTTCTTGCTGAACATGGCTATAAACCAATTCTTATCGAACGGGGCGAAAGTGTAGAAAAGAGAACCGTTCGGATCCATGAATTCTTAGATGCTGAAAAACCACTTCACCCGGACTCTAATGTGCAGTTCGGAGAAGGCGGCGCAGGCACATTTTCTGACGGAAAATTAACAACAGGTGTAAATGACCCTCAGGGGAGGAACCGTCTTGTTTTACAGACCTTTATCGATAACGGTGCTCCGGAGGAAATCCTGTATTTAAACAAACCGCATCTTGGAACCGATATGCTTTGCCGTATCGTCAAGAATATGCGCAAAAAGATCATTCAGAATGGCGGAGAAGTGGTCTTTAACACGAAATTTGTCGGATTTACAGCCAGCAATGGCCATTTGGACAGCATTAAACTGGAATCCAATTTCAAAGGCCGCACCCATATTATGGAGGTTGACTGCAACCATCTGGTCCTTGCGATCGGTCATTCTGCACGAGATACGTTCCGTGATCTTTATGATCAGAATATCCACATGGAACAGAAGCCATTTGCTGTCGGTGTTCGGATCGAACACTCTCAGGAAGCTGTCAATAAAGCACAATACGGAGAAAATTATCTGGAAAAATACGGAGATCTTCTTCCTGTTGCAGATTATAAGCTCACTGCAAAGACAAAAGATGGCAGAAGTGTTTATACCTTCTGTATGTGTCCTGGCGGCTATGTGATCAATTCTTCCTCTGAAGAAAACCGGCTCTGTGTGAACGGTATGAGTTTTTCACAGAGAGATGGAGAAAATGCCAATTCCGCAATTGTTGCTGCAGTGACTCCTGATGATTACGCTTCTTCCGATCATCCGCTGGAGGGTATCGAATTCCAGAGAATGCTGGAAGAAAATGCTTACAAAGCAAAAGATGGGAAAATTCCTGTTCAGCTCCTGAAAGATTTTATGGAAGGCAAAGTTTCTGATCATTTTGATTCTGTTTATCCAAACTGTCTGGGCAATTGTGATTTTGCTGATATTAACACTATTCTTCCTGACTTTATCTGCGATGCAATTAAAGAGGGGATAGAGGCGTTTGATCATAAGATTCCTGGGTTTGCAAATCCGGAAGCAGTCCTTTCTGCAGTAGAAAGCCGCACATCATCACCGGTACGCATTCTTAGGGATGAACATTTCGAAAGTAATATTAAAGGAATCTTCCCTTGTGGTGAGGGCGCCGGATATGCAGGCGGAATTACAAGCGCTGCAATGGATGGTATTAAAGTATTTGAAGAGATCTACAGCAGGTTTAAAGCATAAATCATGTTGATCAATATTTTACAGAAAAATGGAGACCTGTATGATCTGTCCTGGAAAGGGGATCAGATCCTGGAGATTTATCACGTGGATCATAAACCAGCCGATCTGCTAAGGCTATGTGTTTATGATCCTGCTTCTAATACACTGGAAGAAATACAGCCGGACGTAAAAAAAGTCGCTTTCATGAACATTAATGTTTCTTATAAACCTTGCTTGGAAGTCTATTATGCCACTTATCATGAAGCAGAAGATAGAATGATAGAGATCCGGCTATATGCTTATCATCTGAAAACAAAAAAGACCAGGATCGTTTGTTCATTCCCGGAAAGCAGGAGTGTTCTGACATCCCAGAAGATCATCCGGGCTTTTATTCTTTCTCCTTCTGATGTTTTAATTCAGACAGAAATCGTGAATAAAAGAGAATCCAGTAATCTGATGGGATCCATTGTTTTTACTCAGACTATGTATTCCGCTGATCTGCCGTCACCTTTACCGGTCATTGAAGAGAACTTTAACAATAACGGGATCAATGCCATCATTCCTATGAATGAATCCGAGATCCTGGTGAAGACTGGTTTTTCTTTTCTGGAAGATTCCAGATTATCTGTTGCATCTAAAAATGATGCTTTGATCGAAAGTGTTTACCGAACTACTTCCCAGAAACTGATCGGAGATTTAAAACTGTCATTAGGCAATATCGATATGTACCTGATCACTACGGCATATTTTGACAAATATATTCTCCGTCCGGAAGTCATCGACGAGTTTATTGTTTTTAATATGGTTGATGTTGCATCCAAGACATCAGAAAGCTTGTTTATCAATTACGTTACTGATGAAAAGTTCACGGTCCAGAATAATGGTATCGACCTGAAAGATCTTCGGGTAGCTTATGTGATCAATAACGATCCTTACATCCGCCGTACAATTGGCGAAAAAAGTGATTTTGTTAATGTACGAACAGCTGAAAATGATATTTCTTTTGTGGACGATACCTTTATTACCGTCCTCGGGAAACTGTTTGTCCTGGAATCAAAAAATAAACGTCATTCAAACCTGAAACTTTACAATTACCCTAAAATGGATATCGTTCTGGATGCAAAATATTCCTATATAGCCGGTATTCATAACAAAGAGCAGTATTTCTTATACACGGAATAAAAAAATGGTTTATTCTTCCTTAGAGATTGATGAAATCTTAAATCAGGCACCTGTAATGGAACCGCAGAGGCAGTTCTATTTTGTTGACCAGTGCAGAAAGATCCTTTCTGCGTTGGAAAAAGAAAAAGGACGAAAACTTACCGTCTGCATCAATACCTTTGGATGCCAGATGAATGCCAAGGATTCTGAAAAACTTCTTGGCATCATGGAAGAGATCGGATATGTGGAAAGTGAAAGTGAAGACTCCGATTTTGTTCTTTACAATACCTGCACGGTCAGGGAGCATGCGAATGTTCGTGTTTATGGAAGATTAGGCGTATTAAAGAATTCCAAAGATAAGAACCCGGATATGATCATTGCGCTGTGCGGATGCATGATGCAGGAAAATGCTGTTGTAGAAAAGATCCGGCAAAGCTATAGGCATGTCGATATAATCTTTGGCACTTATAATATTTACAAGCTGGCCGAATTACTGTTTAGGCATTTCACTTTGCAGAAGATGCAGATAGAAATATATGATTCACCGCAGGAAATTGTCGAGGATCTTCCATCAGAACGGAAATTCAAGTTTAAATCCGGAGTTAACATTATGTATGGCTGCAATAATTTCTGCAGTTACTGCATTGTTCCTTATGTACGGGGAAGAGAAAGAAGCCGGGAAAAAGAAGAGATTTTAAAGGAAATCAGGGCCCTTGCTGACGATGGAGTAATTGAGATCATGCTGCTTGGACAGAATGTCAATTCCTATGCCTATGGTTT
>JAGCAK010000001.1 GCA_017652745.1 Lachnospiraceae bacterium | reverse complement strand
ATGGAACCGTGCAAGCTTTGCACATATTGCTGGAACGGGAAAGAGTAAAGGAGACAACATGGAATCAAGATCAGATGTTTACGCCAGCGCAGGAGTGGATATCACTGCCGGATACCGTTCGGTAGAACTGATGAAAGAGCATATCAAAAAGACCCTCACAAAAGGAGTGGTCTCTGATGTCGGTGGGTTCGGCGGTCTGTTTGAGCTGGATCTGGAAGGGATCACCAAACCGGTCCTGGTTTCCGGCACAGACGGCGTCGGCACCAAGTTAAAGATTGCGTTTCTGATGGATAAGCATGATACCGTCGGCATCGACTGTGTTGCTATGTGCGTGAACGATATCATCTGCTGCGGCGCAAAACCGCTGTTCTTCCTGGACTACATTGCCTGCGGTAAGAACGTTCCGGAAAAGATCGCCGACATTGTCAAAGGCGTGAGTGACGGCTGTGTGATGGCAGGTGCAGCGCTGATCGGCGGCGAGACAGCAGAAATGCCGGGGTTCTATCCGGAAGATGAATATGATCTTGCCGGGTATTCCACAGGCGTCGTCGATAAAGACAAGATCATTAACAATGCCACGATGAAGGAAGGCGATGTGGTCATCGCTTTGGCTTCCAGCGGCGTTCACTCAAACGGTTTTTCCCTTGTGAGAAAAGTGTTTGATGTAGAAAACAAAGATATTCAGACACCGGTCGCAGAACTGGGCGGCAAGTCCATAGGGGAAGCTCTTCTGACACCGACAAAGATCTATGTGAAGCCGGTGCTGGCATTGCTGGAAAAGGCAAATGTAAAGGCCATCTCCCATATCACCGGAGGCGGTTTCTATGAGAATATTCCGCGGAGCATCCCGGATGGATTCGGGGCACAGATCGAACGGTCCAAAGTAAACGTACTTCCAATCTTCGATATGATCGCCAAAGCAGGCGGCATCGAAGAACGTGACATGTTCAACACCTTCAACATGGGCGTCGGCATGAGCATTATTGTAGACCAGAGCGATGCAGATACTGCTGTGCAGGTCTTAAAAGATGCCGGAGAAGATGCCTATATCATGGGCGAAGTCGTGAAGTCTGAAGAAAAAGTCATCATCCGCTAAGGCAGGAGGCAAAAGACGATGGGAGCAAAAAAGAGGATCGCAGTCCTGGTATCCGGAGGAGGAACCAATCTGCAGGCCATAATCGATGCCCAGAAGAGCGGCATCATCAAAAGCGGTGAAGTCGTGCTGGTCCTTTCCAATAATGAAAAGGCCTATGCCTTGGAGCGTGCTAAGAATGCCGGGATCAAGACAATGACCGTGAAGCGAAGCGCGTATACAGAGGCACAGATCTTCAAAGCCATGCAGGATGAGAAGATCGACCTGATCGTTCTGGCCGGATTCATGACAGTACTGAGCGAAGAGTTCACACGGGAATTCCCGCACCGGATCCTGAACGTGCATCCATCACTGATTCCATCGTTCTGTGGAAAAGGCTATTACGGCTTAAAAGTGCATGAAGAGGCGCTGAAGAAAGGCGTCAAAGTGACCGGCGCAACCGTGCATTTTGTCAATGAGATCCCGGACGGCGGAGAGATCATTTTCCAGAAAGCGGTAGAAGTAGCAGATGATGATACACCGGAGACCTTGCAGAAAAAGGTCATGGAACAGGCAGAATGGATCCTGCTTCCGAGAGCGATCGAAAAAGTCTGCAGCGAAATGAGGTAACGATGAATATTTACGAGATCAAATCAGTTGAAGAATTAGTGGATAATCCTTATCCGGGACGCGGCATTATTGTCGGAAAGACCCCGGATGGAAAAAAAGCAGTGGCTGCTTATTTTATTATGGGCAGAAGCGAAAACAGCAGAAACCGGATCTTTGTCAGCAGAGATCAGGGTATTTATACAGAGGCTTTTGATCCTTCCAAACTGGAAGATCCAAGCCTCATTATTTATGCAGCAGTCCGAGCATTTGAAAATAAACTGATCGTGACGAACGGTGATCAGACGGACACTATTTATGAAGGCCTGGAAGCAGGAAGGAGTTTTTATGACGCACTGACATCCCGCTGCTTTGAGCCGGACCCGCCAAACTTTACACCGCGTATCAGCGCAATGTTAACATTTGCGGAAAATGATTTTTCCTATGACATGAGTATCTTAAAGAGTGCTGATCCGGAAGGAAATGCCTGCAATCGTTTTGGCTTTGCCTATGCGGCAACTGCAGGACTTGGACATTTCATTCATACCTACGTGACAGACGGGAACCCGATCCCTACGTTCCAGGGAGAGCCGGAACGGATGGCAATGGATGATGACATGGAGCGCTTTACCCAGACACTCTGGAATGGACTGAATGAGGCAAACAAGATTTCCCTGTACGTCCGCTATACAGATCTGGAAACAGGAGCGTTCCAGGAAAAGATCATAAACAAACACAATTAAAAGGTGACAGAAATGAATGAATTTGAATTAAAGTACGGATGCAATCCAAATCAGAAACCGGCAAAGATCTTTATGGAAGATGGTTCTGATCTTCCAATTCAGATCTTAAACGGCCGTCCGGGCTATATCAATTTCCTGGATGCATTGAATTCCTGGCAGCTGGTGAAGGAATTAAAGAGTATCCTGCAGATTCCTGCAGCTGCTTCTTTCAAGCATGTGTCTCCTGCGGGTGCTGCAATTGGTCTTCCCCTTTCTGAGGAATTAAAGAAAGCCTGCTTCGTAGATGATATCGAAGGGCTGGATGATTCCGCTATTGGATGCGCATTTGCACGTGCCAGAGGCGTGGACCGGATGTGCAGTTTTGGCGACTGGATCGCTTTGTCTGACCCTTGTGATGTAGTGACAGCCACTATGATCAAACGGGAAGTTTCCGACGGCATCATCGCTCCGGGGTATGATCCGGAAGCATTAGAGATCTTAAAGAGCAAACGGAATGGCAATTATAACGTTGTTCAGATCGATGAAGCATACATTCCTGCAGAGCAGGAAAAGAAACAGGTCTTTGGTGTGACCTTTCAGCAGGGCCGGAACAATTTCAGGATCGATGAAGAACTGTTAGGCAAGGTCGTTACTGAAAATAAAGATTTGCCGGATGCAGCAAAGCGTGATCTGATCATCGCACTGATCACATTGAAATATACCCAGTCCAATTCTGTGGCATTTGCATATGACGGAACAGCTATCGGTGTTGGCGCCGGACAGCAGTCCCGTGTTCACTGCACACGTCTGGCAGGCGGCAAGGCAGATACATGGTTCCTTCGCCAGAGCAGCAAAGTGTTATCCCTTCCGTTCCGCGAGGACATTGGCAGACCGGACCGTGATAACTGCATCGACGGCTACATTAATAAAAACGAAGAAGATGTTACGGCGGACGGCGTCTGGGAACGATATTTTACCAATAAGCCGGAACCGTTTACATTTGAAGAGCAGAGGGCTTATCTGGATCAGATCAAGGGCGTTTCTCTTGGGTCCGATGCGTTCTTCCCATTCAGCGATAACATCGAGCGGGCAAAGAAAAGCGGCGTAAGCTATGTGGCACAGCCGGGCGGCTCCGTGCGTGATGCACAGGTGATCGAATGCTGCGATAAATACAACATGGTCATGGCATTTACAGGCATGCGTCTGTTCCATCATTAATATATAAGGAGAGTTGAAGATGAAAGTTTTGGTTGTCGGCGGCGGAGGCCGCGAGCATACAATAATCAGAAAGATCAAAGAAAACCCGAAGGTCACAGAAGTCTTTGCTGTTCCTGGAAACGGAGGCATTGCCCGAGATGCGACCTGCGTCGGTATTGATGCAAAAGACATCGAGGGGATCAAAAAGTTTGCCGATGAGGTAAAAATTGACTACGCCATCGTAGCACCGGATGATCCGCTGGTACTTGGCTGTGTGGATGCACTGGAAGCCATTGGTATCCCGTGCTTTGGCCCGCGTGCGAATGCTGCCATCATTGAAGGCAGCAAAGTATTCTCCAAAAACCTGATGAAGAAATACAATATCCCGACAGCTGCTTATGAAACGTTCGATGATATGGATGCAGCATTAGCTTATCTGCAGACAGCGCCGATCCCGACTGTCATCAAAGCGGACGGTCTGGCACTGGGCAAAGGCGTGGTCATTGCACAGACTCTTAAGGAAGCAGAAGATGCTGTTATTTCCATGATGAAAGATAAAAAGTTTGGCGCCAGCGGCGACCATATCGTGATCGAAGAGTTCCTGACCGGACCGGAAGTATCTGTCCTTTCATTTACGGATGGCAACGTGGTCGTGCCGATGGTCTCTTCTATGGATCATAAGAGAGCCGGCGATAATGACACCGGACTGAACACCGGCGGTATGGGTACGGTCGCACCGAACCCGTTCTACACACCGGAGATCGCGGATGAATGTATGGAGAAGATCTTCCTCCCGACGATCCGCGCGATGAAAGAAGAGGGAAGAGTTTTTAAAGGATGTCTTTACTTTGGACTGATGCTGACGGAAAACGGACCAAAGGTGATCGAATACAACTGCCGTTTCGGCGATCCGGAAACTCAGGTAGTTCTGCCGTTGTTAGAGAGTGATCTGCTGGACATCATGATGGCAGTAACAGAAGAACGGCTGGCAGATATGGAGATCAACTTTGCACAAAAGAGTGCATGCTGCGTGATCATGGCATCCAAGGGCTATCCGGAAAGCTATGAAAAAGGATTTGAGATCACTATTCCGGACGAGCTTTGGGAGAAGGTCTATGTGGCCGGTGCTAAGCTGGAGGATGGAAAGCTCTTAACAAACGGCGGACGTGTACTTGGCGTAACAGAGACATCCCATACGCTGGCTGAGGCAGTCCATAAAGCATATAAAGATGTGGAGAAGATCCACTTTGATAATGAGTATTACAGAACAGATATCGGAAGGCGGGCACTGAATGGTTTACAGAGTATATGTTGAGAAAAAAACAGAATATGCACATGAGGCAATGACACTCCTGAAGGAGTGCAGAAACCTTCTGGGCATTACTTCCCTTGTCGGTGTGCGTCTGCTGAACCGCTATGATGCGGAAAACATGCCGCGGGATATTTTTGATACGGCTGTGAAGAGCGTTTTCTCCGAGCCGCAGACAGACCTCACTTATGAGGAACTGGAGGATGTGAAAAAAGCAGGTGATCAGGCTGTTTGGGCCGATGGCGCTTCTGCTGATGCACCGCTGTATGTTTTTGCGGTCGAGTACCTGCCGGGTCAGTTTAATCAGAGAGCGGACTCTGCAGCACAGTGTATCCAGTTCATCTCTGAAGGAGAAAGAGCAGATATCGCATCCGCCAAAGTCTATCTGTTATACGGAAGCTTGTCAGAGGAAGAGATCGCAGCAATCGAGAAGCATGTGATCAACCCGGTGGAAGCAAGAAAAGCATCACTGGAACTTCCGGAGACGATCCGCGTGCAGTACGACATCCCGACCGAGGTCGCCATTCTGGATGGCTTCAACGAGTATTCAAGAGAAGAGATGGAACAGTTTGTGGCAGACAACGGACTGGCCATGGATGTGGATGATGCCATGTTCTGCCAGGACTACTTTAAAAAGGAAGGCCGCAATCCATCTATCACAGAGATCAAGGTGATCGATACTTATTGGTCCGATCACTGCCGTCACACAACGTTCAACACGATCATCGAGGATGTGAAATTCCTGGATCCGAATGATCAGAACATACAAAAAACATATGAGGATTATCTGGCTGTCCGCAAAGAGATGAACCGCGAAAAACCGGTCTGTCTGTTTGATATCGGAACACTGGCAGCTAAGTATCTGCGCCAGAAGGGCCTTCTGGAAAAGCTGGATGAATCCGAAGAGATCAACGCCTGCACGGTGAAGATCGAAGTAGAAGCGGATGGCGTCAAAGAGCCATGGCTTCTGCTGTTTAAAAATGAAACGCATAATCATCCGACCGAGATCGAACCATTTGGTGGTGCAGCTACCTGTATTGGCGGTGCCATCCGTGACCCATTGTCCGGCCGTTCCTATGTATATGCTGCAATGCGTCTGACCGGTGCAGCAGACCCGCGGACACCGGTTGCAGATACCATCCCGGGCAAGCTCCCGCAGCGGAAGCTGGTCACAGGAGCAGCACATGGTTATTCTTCTTATGGCAACCAGATTGGTCTGGCAACGGGCATTGTAGATGAACTGTATCATCCGGGTTATGCCGCAAAGCATATGGAAGTTGGTGCGGTGATCGCAGCAGCTCCGGCAGAGAACGTCCGCAGAGAGCGCCCGGCTCCAACAGATGTAGTCATTCTGTTAGGTGGTGCGACCGGACGTGACGGTATCGGCGGTGCTACAGGTTCTTCCAAAGCGCATGATTCCCATTCCGTGGAAACCTGTGGAGCAGAAGTGCAGAAAGGTAATGCACCGGAGGAAAGAAAACTGCAGAGATTATTCCGCAATCCGCAGGCAAGCCGTATGATCAAACGCTGCAACGATTTTGGCGCAGGAGGCGTGTCCGTTGCAATCGGCGAGCTGGCAGATGGTCTGTGTGTAGACCTGAATGCAGTGCCGAAAAAATATGAAGGATTAGACGGAACGGAACTGGCAATCTCCGAATCTCAGGAGAGAATGGCAGTAGTAGTGGCAAAGGAAGATCTGGATGCGTTCCTGGCACTGGCAGAGGAAGAAAACCTGAATGCCGTGAAGGTAGCAGAAGTAACCGAAGAGCCGCGCCTGGTTCTGCAGTGGAATGGAAAGAACATCGTTGATATCACAAGAGAATTCCTGGATACCAACGGTGCAAAGAAATATATCAAGATCGAAGTGGAAGGTGCACAGCCGCTCGAAAACCTGATGGATGCACAGTGGGCAAAGGAGGATCCTTCTTTCGAGACTTCCATGAAAACTCTGGCAGCAGACCTCAACATCTGCTCCAAACAGGGTCTTTCAGAAATGTTTGATTCCACCATCGGTGCAGGCAGCGTGCTGATGCCGTTTGGCGGAAAATATCAGAAGACCCCGATCCAGGCAATGGTCCACAAGATCTCTATGGAGAAAAAACACACGGACGATTGTTCCGTAATGAGCTGGGGATATAATCCGCTTCTTACCTCGCAGAGCCCGTACCATGGTGCATATCTGGCAGTTGTGGAATCAGTCAGCAAACTGGTGGCAGCAGGTGCAAAGTTTGAGGATGTGTATCTGTCCTTCCAGGAGTATTTCAAAAAACTGGGAAGAGATTCCGTCCGCTGGGGCCAGCCGTTTGCGGCTGTGCTCGGTGCATTCCGCGCGCAGGTGGAACTGGGTGTTGCAGCAATAGGCGGCAAGGATTCCATGAGTGGATCTTTTGAAGATCTGGATGTGCCACCAACACTGATCAGCTTTGCGGTCACCACAGACAAATGCGAAAATATTGTTTCTCCGGAATTTAAAAAGGCTGGGGATAAGGTGTTATGGATCCGTCCGGAAACGGATGACAGTGATTCCTATCATCTTCCAAAAGCTGAGTCCCTCAAGGCCGCTTATGAATTTGTAACGCACGTTTTGAGAGAACATGAAGGGTCAGCGGCTTACACTCCGACCTATGGCGGCGTGGCGGAAGCGCTCCTGAAGATGAGTCTCGGCAATCATCTGGGATTTGAATTCAGTGGCGGCATTACAGACAGCGCAGTTTCTCTGGAAGATCTTTTCGGATACAGCTACGGATCTTTCCTGGTAGAAGTACCGCGTGATTATGATATTACAAATTGCCCGTCAGAACTGTTGGAGCAGTTATCATTCACAGATCTGGGACGGATCCGGGATGAGTGGACTCTTTTCTATAAGAATGAACGCGTATCTCTGGAAGAACTGAGTCAGATTTATGAGGATGTTCTGGAAGATATTTATCCTTGCAATAAAGTGGAGACCAGCGAAGGCAAGATCCTGACGGATGCATCCACTTGCGAGAAAGAAGCAGCAGAGATTTCTGTCCCTGCTGTTCAGACAGCCAGACCGAAAGTTCTGATCACGGCATTCCCGGGAACGAACTGTGAATATGACAGCGCAAAGGCGATGGCGGATGCAGGCGCTGATCCATCGATCTTAGTCATCAACAACCTGAGTGCAGAAGGCATCAAGCGCAGTGTAGAGGAAGCAGCACGAATGATCGGCGAGTCACAGATGATCTTCCTGCCTGGTGGATTCTCCGGTGGCGATGAACCGGACGGCAGTGCTAAATTTATCACCGCATTCTTCAGAAACCAGCAGGTGAAAGATGCCGTGACTGATCTGATTGATGTACGCGGCGGCCTGATGTGTGGTATCTGCAATGGCTTCCAGGCACTGATCAAATTAGGTCTGGTTCCGTTCGGCAAGATCATCGAGACAGATGCAGACTGCCCGACATTGACTTTCAATACGATCGGACGGCATCAGTCTAAGATCGTCCGTACCAAAATCGTTTCCACAATTTCTCCATGGCTGAAGCTGATGAACGAGGGCGACATCGTCAACGTTCCGATCTCCCATGGTGAGGGACGGTTTATTGCAAACGATGATCTGCTTGCGCAACTCCTTAAGAACGGACAGATTGCAACGCAGTATGTGGATATGGATGGGAACCCGACGTATGACATCGCATTCAATCCGAACAACTCCACGATGGCTGTGGAAGGTATTACCTCTCCGGACGGCCGCATCTTTGGCAAGATGGGGCACAGCGAGCGGAAAGGAACCTATTTATATAAGAACGTTCCGGGCGAGTACGATATCCGGATGTTCGAGGCAGCAGTGGCGTTCTTTAAAGGGTAAGCTGCTCAAAGGGGAGGCGTCCCCTGGCTTTAGAAGAGAAAAAAAGACAAAAACGGCGAAATGAAAATTTTCGCCGTTTTTTATTGAAATGTGGTAAAGTAAAAACGATAGATATGTTGCAAAATGACATAAATGGCATATTGCCAAAGGAGAAGAAAAATGAGTGGTAAACCAATTGGCAGAGAACGCAACGTAGTAGACGGAGAAGCCAAAGTCGAACGTCAGGGGGAAGGCCTTGGTCAGGGACCAGTTGGCAACCGTCAGGGGAATACAGGTTTAGGAGGCCAGAACAGACCAGGTCCGGGAAGACCTGGTAATCAGGGACCGCGTAACGCACCTCCTTCAGCGCCTCGACCGGGTTCTGGACCCAAAGAGGCTCCGCAGCAGGCGGACAAAGGGATAATCAGTGATCTGCTCGGTGGCGGCAACAACAATTCCGGCAATAATGGCGGAATTCTTGGCAACCTCATGGGCGGAGGAAATAATAACAATAACACCGGCAGCAATAACAATGGACTGGGTGGTCTTGGCGGACTGGGCGGTCTTGGTGGCGGCAACAACGGTGGTGGAAACAATGGAGGCTACAATGGCGGCAATAATGGCGGCTACAATGGTCCTTCCAATTCTGTTCCATCCGGTGGCAGCACTGGCGGCAGTTCCGGCGGCAAGAAGGGCAGAGGCAAAAGTCTCATCCTGATCCTCATTATTGTGGTAGTGATCGTTATCCTGGGTAGCTGCCTGATCCGCAGCTGTACCAAGAGAGTGAGTGACGGGATCAATAACCTTCCGGTCAACAACAATACAAATGCAAATACAAATACCAATAATATTTTGCCGACCGGATTCAGCTTCAATGATGTTTCCAACAACTATTACAGCACGACCAACTGGGAGAGCAATGCCGGCGTGCTGAACAAAGAAGTGGCTGCGGGCGTTCCGGCCAAGATGACGCAGATCTACGGAAATAACCGCGACGTGGTCACGATCATGGTTTATCTTTGCGGCAGCGATCTGGAGTCGAATTATGGATCAGCTACAAGCGATCTGAAAGAAATGCTGAGCGCTGACCTTGGGAACAATGTGAACCTGATCCTTTACACCGGTGGTACGACCAAATGGCGCAACAATGCCATCTCCAGTGATACTAACCAGATCTATCAGATCAAGGGCGGTCAGTTATATCGTCTGGAAAAGAATGCCGGCGATGTCTCTATGACAAAAGAAGACACACTGGCCGGATTTATTCAGTACTGCAAACGGAACTTCCCTGCTAACCGTAACATGCTGATCCTTTGGGATCACGGCGGCGGCTCTGTGGAAGGTTATGCACATGATGAGAAGTATTCTTATACCGGTACGCTGACGCTTCCAAAACTGAAGAACGCTATCAGCGCTGGCGGTGTATCCTTTGATTTTATCGGCTTTGATGCCTGCCTGATGGCAACAGTCGAGACTGGTCTGGCACTTTCCGATTATTCAGACTACCTGATCGCATCGGAAGAGACCGAGGATGCATCCGGCTGGTATTACACCAACTGGCTGACACAGCTTGGTAAGAACACCAGCATGCCGACCATTGAACTGGGAAAGATCATCGCCGACGATTTCGTCCGCGTTGCTTCTCAGAATTCACCTGGTTATGGCTCCACACTTTCCGTAACAGACCTTGGTGAGCTGTCAACGGTGGTCCCGACAAAGCTGCAGAACTTCGCTAAGAGGGTCACTGCACAGATGGAAGCAGCAGATAATGCAGCTGGCGGTTCCTATACCGAGATTGCAACTTCCAGAAGTAAAGCAAGAGAATTTGGTGAGTCTTACCGCATCGACCAGGTTGACCTGGTTGACTTCGCAGCAAAACTTGGAACCAAGGAGGCAGGTTCTCTGGCAGAGGCAATCCTGGGTTCCGTCAAATATAATCAGGTATCCAGAAATATGACATCCGCATATGGACTTTCCATTTACTTCCCGTATGCAAATGCATCCTTTGCTTCACAGGTGAGCGATGTTTACCGGCAGATCAATATCTGCGATGAATATACGGAGTGCGTGCAGAAATACGCAAGCATGGAGATGAGCGGACAGTACATCTCCGGCGGCGGTTCTCCGTTCAACTCCCTGTTTGGACTCTTCAGTAACGGCTATGGGCAGAACTATAACTCCAACAGTAATGTTGGCGGCATCGATCTGGGCAGCCTCTTCGGAATGGGATCAGGCACAGGCTATGACAATGGTTACGGCTATGACACTGGTTATGGTTATGACACCGGCTATAGCAATGGCTACGGTTATGATACGGGTTATGGCTATGGCTACGATACAGGTTATAACAATGGCTACGGTTATGATACCGGTTATGGTTACGATACCGGCTATAACACAGGAGGCGGCGATTACAGCAGCATCCTGAACAGCCTCTTTGGTTCTGCAAACGGCAACTACAGCACCGGCGGATTCGATTCGAACTACAACTACGACAATTACTCCGGCAGTTATTCATCATCCGATATCTCCGGTATGCTGGGCAGCCTCTTTGGCAGTGGTCTCTTCAGTGGGGATCGGAGCTTCACAAAGGGATTCAATACGGATTCGGCAGCTGAGTTCATTTCACAGAATATGTTCGATCAGACAGCTCTGGAGTGGAAGACAAATGATGCAGGACAGCAGATCATTACGCTGAGCAATGATCAGTGGAAACTGGTTGACCACATTCTTCTGAGTATGTACATGGATGATGGCCAGGGACTTATTGACCTGGGTACGGACAATGTCTATGACTTTGATGAAAAAGGCAACCTGATCGCTGTCAACGATAATACATGGCTTACCATCGATGGCAACGCTGTGGCTTACTACTATGAGAGCACTCTTGAAGGCGCTGACGGCCAGGGCAATGTCGGTGAGGACTGCTACATGATCACGGGCTATGTTCCGGTTATCTATAACGGAAGAATGGCAAAACTGATCGTAATCTTTGATTCAGCAAATCCAAAGGGCTACATCGGCGGCTTACGCATCGATTACAACAGTGGCGAGAAGGAGACTCCATTACTTTCCAAGACAATCAGTGCATACACGCAGGAAGATACATCGGCTTACACAACTGGTGATGGAGACCCGACAGTTGATGGCGAGCTGGTCGATCTGAACGGCGATGGCACATGGGCTTCGCTCCAGGTTGGCGATAATCTGCAGTTTGTAGCAGACTATTATGATTACGATGGCAATTATCTGGACAGCTATGTTGTTGGGCAGTGGACTGTGACAAAGGATCCGCAGATCGCGAACATGAAAGTCACCGGCGGCACACCGCTTGCAATGTACAGCTTCACAGATATTTACCAGCAGACCTACTGGACCGCTCCGATGCAATAAAGTTAGTTTAGCTGGACGAGAGCATTTATCGGGGAATACTATTTCAAAATAAAAAAGAGGGCGCACAAAGCGTCCTCTTTTTAAACTATCGGAATTCTTTATTCGACTGATTCTTCAACCAGACGTTCAAACTCAGCAGATACTTTATCGAACTCTTTATCGTCTTCGATATCCAGCAGCTCGAACTCATCGTCAGATAATTCGTGATACACATAGATATAGACCTCATCGTCTTCTCCATCGGTCGGAGCTAAAGCGATATATGTCCTTTCCGGATACTCATCATATTCAAAAAGACCTATAGCCTCGCATTCAACAGATTCTCCATCCTCAAATTCCAATGTGATCACAACAATCTCTTTATCTTCCATGGTATTCCTCCCCAAATATTTATGTATGTATTTTAATTTAAAAATGTGTTTTTGTATATCTTTTTTTGAGAGGCGACTATGGCTATAGCAGGAAGAAGCGGATGATCTCATCGACCCATTGCAGATCCAGTGGCAGATCCTGTGTCTCCGTTGTAATGATCAGGTTTTTCCATGGGACCAATCCTGCTTTATACAATAATTCTTCACGGGCAGGCAGGCCGGACACATAGCCGGGATCATCCCACTTTCCCTGATGTTCCCACCAGAATATCTTCCCGGTCCGCATGTTTTTGCATTTGAAATCAGGATGGATATCAAATGAGTTTCTTCTATATAAATTGAGCAGGTGATCAGGGATCTCGAAGTACTCTTCGTAATGATATGCCGCCCCGAAGTGCTCAAAGCGCCCGATGATATCTGCCTCTGCCTTGCTCCGGACATTCAGCCCTTTGACGATGGTCGGAAACTTCAGCCATTCCGGATTGGTCTGACTTCTTTTTTATGAATAAAAATTCTAAAACGGAGTAATTTTAATTGAGATTTTTACTCCTTTCTAAAAAAAACGATCATATAGGAGTAATCAGGCAAGACAGCAAGAGTAATCCAACAGGGCGAGCGGGCAGCAATCGCTCAAATACATAACTAAATACATGTAAATTGGCACAAAAAAGCGGAGTGCAGAAAGATAATTATTATGAAAACTTTTTCTTGCATTTCCGCTTTCTATATAGTATGATGTTCAAGCTGCGACGGTGATAGCGATGAAACGTGAAGTTGCTGCAGGAAAAGCAGGTAATTCCGTGGAGCAATGTCAGAAGATCTGACGACACCGGTCGATGCACACCATGGTCCGTCAACTGAGACGGAAACAACGTGCAAAAGCGTAACAAGAGCTGGTCAGCCATTTACCAGAATGCATATGGCAAAGGCACCGAAGGCGGGGCGAAAAGCTTGCGAGCGGCAGGATCGGCGGAATATAGGGATTGGCTGAACTATGCCAATTTTTTACGGGAAAAACGCGACACGCACGGGAGAGTGTGCAAAAACAAAAAATCATAATAAAAACAGGAGGCTAATATGGCAAATCAGGTAATGAGAATCACACTGAAGGCTTATGATCACAAATTAATTGATCAGTCAGCTGAAAAGATTATCGACACTGTTAAGAAAAACGGGTCACAGGTTTCCGGTCCGGTTCCACTTCCTACAAAAAAGGAAGTTATTACTATTTTAAGGGCTGTGCATAAATACAAAGATTCCCGTGAACAGTTCGAACAGAGGACTCATAAGAGACTCATCGACGTGATCGCACCGACACAGAAGACGATGGAAGCTTTATCCAAACTCGATATGCCGGCTGGCGTTTATGTCAACATTAAAATGAAGGAACAGTAAGAACACATCTGTTCTAGGATGAACGTCAACGACGGATCAGATTAAGACTTGTCGGAAGATAAGATCAGCAATCAATCAGACAGTCACAATCAACCGATTACGATTGGCGCTCCGCTGTAGATTAGGAGGTTATTAAAATATGAAGAAAGCGATTTTAGCAACAAAAATCGGTATGACCCAGGTCTTCAATGAAGACGGCGTCTTAACACCGGTTACCGTTCTTCAGGCTGGCCCATGTGTTGTTACACAGGTCAAGACAGAAGAAACTGACGGCTATGCAGCTGTACAGGTTGGTTTCCAGGACAAGAGAGAGACTCTGGTCAACTCTCCGGACCGTGGAAAATTTGACAAGGCAGACATTCCTTATAAGAGATTCATCCGTGAATTCCGTTTTGAGAATGCAGCTGAATACAATGTAAAAGACGAAATCAAGGCAGACATTTTTGAGGCTGGAGACAAGATCGATGTTTCCGCTATCTCAAAAGGTAAAGGTTTCCAGGGTGCGATCAAGAGATTCAATCAGCACAGAGGACCTATGAAACATGGTTCCAAGTACCATCGTCACGCAGGTTCCAACGGCAGCGCATCCGATCCGTCCAGAGTTTTCAAAGGAAAACATATGCCTGGCCAGATGGGAGCAAAGAGAGTTACCGTTCAGAATCTGGAAGTTGTCAGAGTGGATGCCGACGATAATCTGATCCTGGTCAAAGGTGCTGTACCGGGACCAAAGAAAGCTTTAGTAGAAGTACGTGAAGCTGTTAAGGCATGACGATTGAGGGAAAGGAGGAAATTCAGATGTCAAAAGTATCTGTTTACAATATGAAAGGCGAAACAGTTGGCGATATTGAACTGAAGGACGAGATCTTTGGCGTAGAAGTAAATGAGCATCTTCTTCACAAAGCAGTCGTAGCACAACTCGCCAACAAACGTCAGGGCACACAGAGTGCCAAAACTCGTTCCGATGTTTCCGGCGGCGGCAAAAAGCCATGGAGACAGAAAGGAACAGGCCACGCTCGTCAGGGCTCCATCAGAGCTCCACAGTGGACCGGCGGTGGTGTCGTATTCGCACCGAAGCCGCGTGATTACGAAGTAAAAATGAACAAGAAGGAAAAGAGAGCTGCATTAAAGAGCGCTTTGACCTCCAGAGTTCAGGAAGAAAAGATTTTCGTGATCGACGAGCTGAAGGTTGATGAGATCAAAACAAAAACGATGGTTGCATTCTTAAAGAGCCTGGATCTGAACAAAGCACTGATCGTCCTGAATGACAATGATCAGAACGTGATCTGCTCCGCAAGAAACATCCAAAATGTAAAGACTGCTCTTACAAACACGATCAACGTATTCGATATTCTGAAATATGATGCGTTAGTACTGGATAAGGCAGCTCTGGAAACGATCGAGGAGGTGTACGCATAATGGCAGATCTGAAATATTATGATGTAATCCTGAAACCGGTTATCTCTGAAAAGAGCATGGAGCAGATGGCTGAAAAGAAGTATACATTCCTGGTTCATGTAGATGCAAACAAAGCACAGATCAGAGACGCTGTTGAGAAAATGTTCGAAGGAACAAAAGTTGAGAAGGTCAACACCATCAACAATCATCCAAAGACAAGACAGCGCAACCGTATCGTCGGCAAGATGCCTAAGACGAAAAAAGCTATCGTAACTTTAACAGCTGATAGCAAAGACATTGAGATCTTCGAGGGACTGTAAAATCACCTTCGAAAAATATACGCAAGTCAAGCGTGATAAGAAAAGACATTAACTGAAAGGAGAAAAAAATGGGAATCAAAACATTTAACCCATATACACCTTCTAGAAGACAGATGACAGCCCTCGACAAGAAGGACATCACAAAGAAAACACCGGAAAAATCCTTACTCGCAGTTGGCAAGAAAACTTCCGGACGTAACAACCAGGGTAAGATCACTGTCAGACATAGAGGTGGCGGTACAAGAAAACAGTACAGAATCGTTGACTTTAAGAGAACAAAGGATGGTATCCCGGCTAAGGTTGCCGGAATCGAATACGATCCGAACAGAACAGCAAACATTGCACTTCTTCATTACGCAGATGGAGAAAAGGCATACATCATCGCACCGCTCGGACTGAAAGACGGCATGACCGTTATGTCCGGCCCGACTGCAGAAGTCAGAGTTGGCAACTGCCTCCCGCTGGAGAACATCCCGATCGGTACGGAAATCCATAACATCGAGCTCTACCCGGGCAAAGGCGGCCAGTTAGTCCGCTCCGCCGGAAACGCAGCTCAGCTCATGGCAAAAGAAGGCAAGTACGCAACTCTTCGTCTTCCTTCCGGAGAAATGAGAATGGTCCCGATCATTTGCAGGGCAACCATCGGCCAGGTAGGCAATGTGGAGCATGACCTTGTAAATATCGGAAAAGCAGGTCGTAAGAGAAACATGGGTATCAGACCTACCGTACGTGGTTCCGTTATGAACCCGAACGACCATCCGCATGGTGGTGGTGAAGGTAAGACAGGTATCGGACGTCCTGGTCCAAGCACTCCTTGGGGCAAACCGGCACTTGGTCTTAAGACTAGAAACAAACACAAACAGTCAAACAAACTCATCATCCGTCGCCGCGATGGACGTAACATGAAGTAAGGAGGTTACCATGGCAAGATCATTAAAAAAAGGCCCTTTTGCAGACGAAAGTTTGCTTAAGAAAATAGAAGCAATGAACGCAAACGATGAGAAGAGCGTTGTCAAGACATGGTCACGCCGTTCCACGATCTTCCCGAGTTTCGTAGGACACACGATTGCAGTTCATGATGGCAGAAGACATGTTCCTGTGTATGTAACAGAAGATATGGTCGGACACAAACTCGGCGAGTTCGTGGCAACCAGAACTTACAGAGGACATGGCAAAGACGAGAAGAAGTCAAGATAAGCAAATATTTCGAAAGGAGGTTTAATCCATGGCAAAGGGACATAGATCACAAATTAAAAGAGAAAGAAATGCACAGAAGGATACCAGACCATCAGCAAAACTTTCATTTGCCAGAATCTCTACCACCAAGGCATGCTATGTACTTGATGCGATCAGAGGTAAAAATGTAAATGAAGCCCTTGGTCTCCTTGCATACAATCCTAGATATGGAGCTTCCATTATTGCTAAACTCTT
>JAGCAK010000014.1 GCA_017652745.1 Lachnospiraceae bacterium | reverse complement strand
GAAGATGATGGGGATCGACTCCTGCGGCATGCTCCTGAGTGCGATCCATGAGGAAGAAGGGGAGGAAAAACTGAACCTCCTGATGGTGGATCCGCACATCCCGGCAGGCGCAAAACTGTACTAAAAACACTGACTGAAAAAAGACAGATTTTTATGCCATATGCCAAAATGTATGCCAATTTATGCCACACGTATGCCAATGGCGAAAAGTCAAGTCTGCAAGTCTACAGAAACGCACAATAATCTTTAATAGTTTCCAGATGAAGGAGCCCGAGGAGAAATCCCCGGGCTCTTGTGATATAATCCATTTCAACAAATCGGCATCTGTAGAGGTGCAGGAGGATGACACATGCTTACTTCATTTTTGAAGAACGGGAAAAACAGGATCAAATTACCGCTTGTTTTTCTGATAAGCATCATACTGCTGTTCGGTATTACTTCTTGTGGATCAATATCCGACAATAAAGAAATGCCGGACGATCTCCAGACATACAGTTTTACCTGGCGCATGGCGGAATGGCTTGATGATTCTCTTTATGATGAGTACATGCATGATGACGGTCAGCGGTTTCAGAGCCTTCTGGATTTTTCAGAAAAGCTGCGATCATCAGGGGAGCTGACTTTTATTCCATATACAACAAATTTTGTGGAATTACTGAACCTGACGATTCCTGAACAATGCGTGGTAAATTACGGAACAGAGTTCGCTGGGGAGTCTGCTTACGATATTGACGGCGAACCGGCGATAGCGGCAGAGGCTATACAGGTGACAGAAAACTTCTTTGATCTTTTTCCTGTGCAAATAATAGAAGGTCGTGGGTTCACCGATGATGATTATGACTTCCTGGGAAGAGGCAAAATTCCTATCATCCTTGGCGCAGCGTATAAAGGAGCGTTTTCTCTGGGCGACAGGTTTGAAGGGTATTATATCTTTGAGCGTTTTCTCTTTGAAGTGATCGGCTTTGCGGAAAGCGGAAAGACTTTTTACAGCAGCGGTGACGGAAGGCCTGTCCCATTCGACCGGTATATCATCATGCCTTTTGCCTCCGTTTCCGAAGATTCTGAAATGGGCAGAATCCTATTGTTGCAGCAAATTTGTGGACTGATCACAGACGAGAACGGAAGGGATCATGCATGGAAGCAGGTGAATGAATGGCTTGATGAAACCGGTCTGGCGGACTGGACTGATCAGTTCTATATGAGTGATGCCAGTTTAGAGACGACGATCCAGAATTACTCGAAATGATTTCATCCAATTCATAAATGAAGGAGCCCGAGGAGAAATCCCCGGGCTCTTGTGGTATAATCCATTTCAACAAATCGGAATTTGCAGAGGTAATAAATATGAATTTGCTTGAAGAATACTATAACAATACAAATGAAGAAAACCGACTTTTGTCACAGCATGGACAGGTTGAATATCTGACCACGATGAAATACATCCATGAATGCATTTCTCAGCTTGCATCTCCCAGCATTCTGGAAATCGGCGCTGGTACCGGCAGATACAGTGTCCCGCTTGTAAAGGAAGGCTATTCTGTAACGGCAGTTGAATTAGTCCCGCACAATCTGGATATTTTAAGATCAAAGCTGGATGGCACCGAACCGATTACGGCGATACAGGGCAATGCACTGGATCTCTCTGCTTTCCCGGATCAATCGTTTGATCTAACAATGCTCTTAGGTCCCATGTACCACCTTTACACACTTGAAGATAAGATCCAGGCGCTATCTGAGGCGGTGCGTGTTACAAAGCACGGGGGATATATACTGGTCGCATATTGTATGAACGAACCCACAATAATACAATACGTGTTTATGGGCGGTCATCTGAAAGAAGTCACGGAAATGAATTCTCTTCTGACAGAAGACTGGCATTGTAAAAGCGAACCGAAAGAAATATTTGAGTTGGTCAGAACAGAGGATATTTCGCAACTGAATTCCAGGTTTCCTCTGGATAGAATCAAGCTGATAGCAACAGATGGCGCGGCCCATTACCTAAGCGAACTTATTGACGAAATGGATCCGGATACTTTCACGAAATGGATGGAATATCACTTTGCAACATGTGAACGGCAGGATTTGATCGGAGCATCCAATCATACCCTCGATATTCTGAAAGTTCGCAGCTAAATTCCCATATATGGAGGTATTTATGACTGAAACGGAATTTCGTATTAACCACAGTTGGATATACTTAATGAAATTTGAATGAAAAAACTTTGGGCGAAAAATCCAGAATAATAATTATTCGCCCAAGTTTTTAGAATAATGCTCGAAGTCGTGGGCGAAGAATTAAAAAATACTAAATTTCGCCCACGATTTTCATAAATCATATGACTGAAACATAAATACACAAAGAATATAGACCAACAAAATAGAGAATAATGGTCGAAAAACTACAAAAATCAAAAATGTATCCCCTCTGCAGACGAAAAATAAAGAAAAACTTTGGGCGAAGAAATCAGTGTTGAAGATTCTTCGCCCATGCTTTTTTGAAAATAGTAAAAATGTTGGGCGAATTATTAAGGAAATCGACTTTTTCGCCCAGTGTAACAAATATTATACTTTGATGTTTTTTACGCTTGACAGCGTAACATTGTTATGCTACTATCCTATCGTAACAATGTTACGTAACAAACCTCTCAACAGGGAGATAATACTATGGAAGAGAAATTAATATCCAAAAAGGATTTACTCCAGCGTTACGGCATTTCGTACGGTGCCCTGTACCGTTGGAAACGCATGGGTCTGATTCCGGAAGAATGGTTCATCAAAAGAGCCACTTCGACAGGCCAGGAAACATTTTTCGATGAAGAAACGATCTGTGCCAGGATTGACATGATAATCGCAGCAAAAGATTCAGTGTCGCTGGAAGAGCTCTCCAGCCACCTGAATCCATCACATGCTGCAGATCCGGAGCTGGTCATTGAAACAACGTATGGCAGCTTCCGCTTTAAGGCAGGAGATATTCGCAGCATCACAATAGGTGGTGAAGAGGATATCACTGACGAGGTAGCTCAGATCTTCAACAGAGAGCGTAAATAGCTCTGAAAATCACCATTAACAGGAGGTATATAATCATGGCAAATGATGCGCATATCAGTGGAAGCGGAACGCTTACAAGCGGAGAGTATAATCAAATTCATATCAGTGGGAGCAGCCGTTGGAATGGTCCCATTCACTGCAAAGAGTTTCATGTCAGCGGAGCCTGCAGCGGTTCAGGAGTACTTACGGTCACGGAAGACATGCATTGTTCCGGCAGCCTTAAGTCAGATAGTTCACTTGACTGCGGAATGATCAGGATTTCCGGATCCGCCCGTATTGAGGGTAATGTGACCGGACACAAAGAAACCCATATCTCTGGCAGTCTCAAGTGCAAATCCTTATATGGCGGGAGCATCTCAATAAGCGGAGGACTGGACGCTCAGGGTGATGTGGAAGCAGACAGCTTTTCTTTCTCAGGTGTGGGTGAGATATACGGTCTGCTGAACGCCGAAGAAGTCGATATAACGGTCAACGGAGTTCCAAGGGTAATCAAAATCGGACAGATTGGCGGCAGCCGGATAACTATCAAAACAGAAGGCACCGCAGGTTTCTTAAGAAAACTGATCAGTGGCAGATCGGCCTCTGCCGGAGAAGCTGTAGTTGGCACCATCGAGGGTGATGACATTGACCTCACTTCAACCAGCGCGGATGTTGTACGCGGTACAAACATCACGCTTCGCAGCGGATGCCGTATCAAACGCGTCGAATACACCGGAAATCTGACGATCGAAGGCGATGCTCAGGTCGAAGAACAGGTCCGCGTATGATGAGTTAACATAGTCCGTTCAGTTGACGCATTGTTGATTAATTTATAGGAAGAGGTTTTCATGGGTGGATTAAATCGTGAAATAGTTGAAAAGACCGAAAGGTTTTTAAAAGACAGTCTTGATTCCGGTGCGTATATGTCGTCGCATCCCGAAGATAAAATGTATCGGCTGGAGCACACATATCGTGTCGCCAATATCGGCCGGCAAATAGCCAGAGAAGAAGGCTTTGATGAGACAGAAATGGTTATTGCCTGTCTTCTCCACGATGTTTCATATTGTGAAGAATTTGGCGAAACCGGATGGAAGGAGCATGGAAGAAGTGCAGCCAGGATCGCAAGACCTTTTTTAAATGAACTTGGCCTTCCAAAAGAGCGCGTGGAAGATATCTGCTATGGGATTGCAATTCATGTAGATGATGAAGCTGATTTTGCAGGAGAGAGAACACCGTTTGCCCTGTCTGTAGGAGATGCAGATAATATAGACCGTTTTGATGTTTACCGAATACATGAGAATCTTTGCAATGATGATTTCCTGAAAATGCCATTTGAAGAGAAAAGTGAGTATGCTGCCAGCCGTATTGAGCGGCTTCGCCAATTGATGGATCTGGAGATGGGCACTGCGGCTGCAAAGAAAATCTGGCAGGAGAGGCTATTGTTCTATATAACGTTTTTTGAGAAGCTGGAATTACAGCTTAAAAACAGCAAGGAAATACTCTGAAATAATTCAAAATAATCGTCCCCGTTGACTCATAAATTGCAAGAGCCTGATGTGCAAATCGGGCTCTTGTTGTATAATGAGATAGAAATAGACAAATCGGGATTTGTGAGGATATTTACATGACTAAAGCGATTTTAAAAGAGCTGGCAAGGATCGCAGTCGAGAGGAAATGCGGCAGACTAGAATGGTGGTGTCTGGACTGGAATCAATCAAGCATTGATTTTTATCTATCGCTTGGGGCTGAGCCCATGGATGATTGGACGGTTTATCGCATAACCGGGCAGACATTGATAAATCTGTCAGAATGATTAATTCCAGTCTGTAAGGGAGAGCAATATGAATAAATCAGTTTATGAGTTAATAAAAGAAGCTACTGTTGATGGACAGCTGCCTGATGATTTTTCGTTGCCTGATTTAAAAGATGGCGAAGAAGATGTCTCTTTTGCAGATGGAGCGCTTGATGGAATAACTATGTATCATATGCCTCCATTTGATATGACGGAAAGCGACTACCAGGTAATGACAGAAGCAATCAATGCCGCAAGTAATCATGAATTCGAGATTGCGGATTCTTTGTTTATTCAGCTTTCTAAAGAGAACCGGGCGATCTCGGTTTCTGATAAGCTGCAACACTATATTATTGATAACCAGGATAATCTGAAAGCAGGAAATCTATATGAGTATGCAGTTGGGCTGATCCAATTATCGGATAACAGAGAATGTGTAAAATATGGATTGTTAATATTAGGACAATTAGTTACTAACAATGAAGAAGTTAAAGAAATAGTCAGGACATTAGCTCTTAGTGATGAATTCACTCTCTTTTGTATTCATATCATGTATACATGGAGCGGCGGAAATAACGACATCTTTGAAACGGCCAGGAAAGTTCATGGATGGGGAAGAATCCATGCACTTGGATTATTAAAACCTTTAATCCCAAGAACTGATGAGATCAGGGAATGGATGTTAAAAGAAGGCATTAATAATAATATTGCACCATTCTATTCCGCTTTGACCTGCTGGAGGAATGCTAACATCGGAAGTATTCTATATGTAGATCCCACGTATGAAGAATTATATTACATAGGGAAGATACTGGACGCGATGTTAGATGAGAGTGCTGTCCCCGGAATATCGACATTAGATAAAAGAATAGACATATTATTAAAATATCTCGAAAAAGCTCAAAAATACTCTTTAAGTGCCGAAGACTATCAAGTTATTCATCATATATATCAATATGGAGAAACGGTGAATGCTGAAGAAATCATTAAATCAGCTAAAGACATTCTTCATTCAGAATAATTGTAAACTCGTGATTATCAGGAGTGACTCATCGGTGCGTTGCACAGTTCAATATCGATATTCTCCGTTGTATAAGCGGTCTCCGTGATCTCCAATTCCCGGAACAGAATGCCGTAGGCAGCCGAAGCGTTTTTGATAAACACACTATACGCGGAGAAAATGCCCACGTAGTCAGTGGACAGACCGAGGGCATTGAATATGATCGTGTTACCGGCAACGATTCCCGGATAGGCCATCGAGAGCTGCACACTTAAAAGCAGCAGAATGAACAGAAATGAAATCGAGACAGGTGTGCCGGTGATCTCTGCCACAAAAAACGGGGCCAATACGTAATAGACCGGACCAATTGGCGCAAGCATGGCCTGGTTTAATGGCGTCCATAAAGAGGAAAACTTTTTTGAAATGCCCAACGGACCATCTGTCGTCTCATTAAATTGTTTCAGTGCCACAATCTCTGATCCGGATATAAAAGCGGTCTTGACGGCAGGAAGCGATTTCCGCAGGAACGATGAAAACTTCAGATGTTTGCATCTGACTTTTACTTTTAAGAATTTCATGGCCAGGGTAATGACCATACAGATATATGCCGCTACAATGAACTTCCATCCCTGAATGAAACTGCTGAAATCTTTCTGCGCAAAAATCTTGAAGAGCGTAAGGCCCGGTATGATCGGCGAAAGCTTCATGATGAGACGGAGCAATTCATTGGTCCATGCGTGAAGATCTATCAGCATGTTGCCCAACGTGCTATCTTTCCTGTTCAGGAGAAGGAGCGCGATTCCCATTACAATCCCTAATACCAGAAGCTGTGGAAAATTGTTTTCCGTAAACGGAGTTATCAGATTGGTTGGGAATACGCTCAGGAGCATATCAATAATGATACGGGGTGAAAAACTGATGTCTGTAGGCCCTTTGGTAAAGGTGAACAGCAGAAACGCAATAACCATAGAGAGGCAGCTGAGGGAGAGTGCAATAAAAAAGAACCTCCAGAACAGTTTAACCCCGATCCGGTTTACTTCGCCGACACTTCCTGCAGTACTGATGGCTGTGACCAGAGAGAAAAAGATGATCGGTCCCATAATACCGCTCATCAGTTTGATTGCCACATTCAGAACCGGAGAGGCGAGGTCATGCACCAGAAAATTGGTGATACTTGCAGGGAGCAGCGCACATAGCAGTCCTGCAGCAAGACCGATCAGCGACGCCAGGATCATCGGATTTAATACCACGGAATCGTTTTTTGCAGGCGGTGTCAGGAAAATCAGGATGTTGCTGCCCCGCATATAAAGATACTGCATCTCCAATGAGGAGCCGAGCTTCATGGAACGGATCCGTCTTGTCGTCTCCCGCTCTTCAGAAAGCGTACCGCACTCATAGACGCTCTTTTTTTCTCCCGGAATCGAGATATAAAGCTCTATACGGCTAAAACGCTTTCGGATCCGGTACTGTATCTCTGTATCTTCCGGAAACTGTGTATAGTAATCGAAAAGCGTTGTGGCTGTCGACTCAATAAACTCCTCGATGGTGGATTCTTTATGTTTTGTTTTTTTTATGGCCTCTCTGTATTCTGTCAGGATCTGATTGATTCCCTGTTCGTTTATTTTCATAAGTCCTCCCGGAATCAGTTCCGTGTTTACATCCGTGCTTCAATCCAATCCAGCAGATACTGATCTACAGCTTCCTTATCAAGTTCATTTAAGATCTCGTGGCGGTCATCCGGGAACAGTTTCAGTGTTACATCCTTAATGCCGATTTCCTGATATGATTCTGCGACGATCTTAGGACCTTTTCCAAATTCGCCGACAGGATCGTTCTGACCGGAAACAACGAGGATCGGCAGATCCTTAGGGATTTTGTTCAGATTTACCTGGCGCTGGGAATAACGCATACCACGGAACATGTTGTAATATCCGTTGACGGTGAACATGAATTGATTAAGAGGGTTTGCAACATAGGCGTCAACGATAGCTTCATCCCTGGTCAGCCAGTCATCCTTTGTACGTGCCGGCTCGAAGGAAGAATTGTACGAACCAAGGGCTGTGTTATTGATCATTTCGCTGCGGAAATGACCGCCTCTTGACTGCTGTAAAACTGCGGTCATTGCGATAGCCAGATCCAATGTAGCCATTGGCTGATAACCGGTTCCCATGATGATGGCGCCGGACAGACCCTCGCCAAACTTTTCAATAAACTGACGTGCATAGAAAGAACCCATGCTGTGTCCGAGAATGAAATACGGAATACTCGGATACTTTTCCTGAGTATCTTCTCTCAGCTGCTGCATATCGCCGAGGACGCAGAAGTTTCCATCGTGCTTGGCAAAATAGCCGAGCTGGGATTCATCTGTTACAGACTTTCCGTGACCGAGATGATCATTGCCGACCACATAGAATCCCTGAGATGCCATAAAGTTTGCAAATCGGTCATAACGGTCAATGAACTCCACCATGCCGTGCGCAATCTGAAGAATACCACGAACCTCCGTTTCCGGGATCCATTCAATTGTATGTATCTGTGTTAATCCATCCTTGGAAGGAAAAAAGAATTCCTGTTTCATAATTGTCGCCCTTTCATAATAGTAATTCTGAATGCCGCACAAAGCATTCCATTTGTATTGTGCAGCATCGCGCAGAATTTGTAAATATAGATTCCAGTTTGACAGGTCAATTGTGAAACAAATTAAGAGCCCATGGAGAAATCAGCGGATTCTTGTTGTATAATGAAAAGAGGTCAGACAAACCGGAATTAATTGAAAGAAGGTTTTAAAATGAAAAAAAGCATTTTCTTTTTCATCCTGACAGCTCTTTTCATTATAGGAGCAGTTGTATGGTTCTTTCAGAACAATACAGCAGTTTTTATTGTCCTGCTTGCAGTAGCGGTAGTCTGGTTGATTCTTGCATTTGTTTTCTTATGGAAAGAAAAACATACAATTGAATAAAAAGAGGTGAAGGAAATGACAGCTGATGCATATGTTGGGACGACATCCTTCATATGGCTGATCATTGGCGCGGTGATCTGGATCGCAGTGCCGGTGGTGATTGCAATCGTTTGGAAGATCAGGAAAAAAGAAGCGTTTACAACGATACTGATCGGAGCGGCAGCTTTCCTGCTGTTTGCAATGATCCTAGAAAAGCTGATCCAGAACGTGCTTGTATTTCCAACGGCAATGGGGCTTCCGGATCAGGCCATCAGCCGGTTTCTGAACGCAAACCCAGTGCTGCTAGCACTTGTGGCAGGCCTTTTCCCAGGAATATTTGAAGAAACAGGCCGACTGGTCGCATTCAAAACGGTTCTCAGAAAGCGTAAAAACAGAGAGACTTCGATCTCATACGGCATTGGGCACGGCTGTTTTGAAGTGATTATGATATTGGGCATTACGTATATCGAGTACATTGTTTTTGCGGTCATGATCAATGCGGGAATCTTTGGCACTGTGATAGATCAGGTCGTGTCTCAGGCTCCGGAACAGCTTAGCAGTGTCGAGGCCATTGTAAGCATGCTTACTACATTCTCGTTCGCAGATCTGGGGATTGCTTTCGTGGAACGGATATTTGCAGTTTTGTTCCATATCGGAGCATCGATCTTTGTGTTTTATGCCTGCAAAAATAAAAACCATTTCTGGCTGTATCCTCTTGCGATCATCCTTCATACCGCAATGGACTTTGTGGCAGCGCTGAGTCTTTTCGGAGTAATAGAGTTGACTGCGTGGGCACTAGAAGGTATTGTTGCCGTTTTTGGTTTACTGACATTCTTCTGTGCGTACTTGCTGTTATATAAAAAGGATCATGATAAAAGGAAATAAAACCATATGATCAGAAAAAACGAAACAAATAGGGCTTTGCCGGAGGTATTGTATGCTGCGTGAAGCTAAGATAGGGGACAGGGACGCTATTCTGAGCCTATATCTATCCCTGCACGAAGACCAGATTCCAAAAGAAGATGAGCATCTTAAAAGGACATGGAAACAGATAATCAATGATGAGAATCATCATTTGATCATCTGTGAGATCGACGGACAAATCGTCTCTTCCTGCGTATGTGTCATAATTCCAAACTTAACCCGAAATGTAAGACCCTATGCTTTTATAGAAAATGTGGTTACACATAAAGATCATCGAAATAAAGGTTATGCCACAGAATGTTTAAAATGTGCGAAAGAATTGGCACAAAAAGAAAACTGCTACAAAATGATGCTGCTAACCAGTTCGAAAGATCCTGCTACTTTACACTTTTATGAAGCCGTTGGATTCAATTGCAATGATAAAACGGCTTTCGTTCAATGGTTGTAATAACAATGATAAAAATGCTGCTTAAACAGCCTTTCTGCAGTTAGCCAGAATCTTTTCTATATTCCCGACACCAAGTCTTTCCGGTGTTCTTCCTTCTTCCCGCATGCTTCTGCCTAAAGCAGCAGTTGCAATCTCTATCAGCGAAGTACAGATAGGAGTTGGGATCCCGAGCGAAAGTCCCAAAGCTTCCAGCATGACAAGTCCCTGCGGAACATCTTCCGAAATATACCGGGAGTCAACCTCGGTAGGTCCCTTTGCACGTGTTGGCATCTCCGCATAGTTCAGAAACACTTCCTTTGCGTCGATGGAATCATCCAGGGAATTTCTATATTTGCATGCCTCCACATAAGGCAGACGCTCAAAGCCCAGAGCTTCCAGGACATTCATCTTTTCATCGTCCAGAGCCTCAAGGATTCTCCAGGTAGCTGGATTTGCGCGTGTATATGCCTCGTGATACATACAGAATTCTCCGCCGGAATATTCAATGCGCGGAATACTCATGACCGCGCCAACTGTGTGGACAACAAGATTCGGATTGTGCAGAGCAGCCTCGACAACGCTGTTCAGATATACGAATCTTTCTCCAACTAGGTCAAGCTTGGCAATTGCTTCCTCTCTTCTTTCCACCGGATAAATGCCAATAGGATTGCGAACGTTACGGAAACCTACCCGGAAAAGTCCCGGCTCCATGATACGTCCGTCAATAAAACTGCTCTCTGCCTCTGCGATGATCAGTTTTTTATCGCCGCAATGTTTCATGACGTAGGCAGTCGAAAGATAACCCGGGTTGATCAGCAGGATCTGATCGTCCTCGAGATACGGCATGATTCTTTCAATTAACTGTTCGTGATAATTAGTCTGAATATAAATGATTACAACTTCGTTTCCGCGGACCTCGGAGATATCCCTGGTTACCTTGGAAATATAGGCGGTCTTGATCTCCCCAAACTCATTCAGAGACATCTTTCCGTTATTATTCAGCAGGTACTCAAAGTTGTCATCATGCAATGCATGAGATGTCTTGATAAGTGTGAGTTCGTGACCTTTCATGGTCAGATCAGCCGCCACAGCACAGCCACCGTTTCCGGCGCCAACCATAGCGATTCTCATACTTACTTCCTTTCTGCGTGATTGTTCCTATATAACTTAATACGTATTATAATATACAACATAGGTTTGAAAAATGACAACGCTCATTATATGGAAAGGCAAGAGCTATGAGGCATTGTGGAACACAAAGGATTGAAACAGAACGATTAATACTGAGACCATTCTGTATGGGTGACGCAGAGGCGAAGAGAATATCGTGAGGTATGGGATCTGTACATGAAACCTGGCTTCTATTGTGATTGGGATAATTTTGTACCAGAATACAGGATGTTCTGGGTACAGAGCGGAAAGATCCACTGCAGCGTGAAGACATCCGCAACAGAGACCTGCGAGTTCGACGCAGAAGCAGATAACACGGTTGTTGTTCCGCCATACACCCCATTCCGCTTTGAAGTTGTGGAAGAGGCTCATGTCCGCGATCTGGACTGCCCTGCAAGACTGCAGGATCTGTGTGAAGAGCTTAAGTCCTGGAAGGCAAATAATCCGGATGCAGAGATGGACAAAGAAACAATGTTCAAGAAATTCCGTGACTTCGACTTCAGCGCTACCGATGTTGGCTGCAACTGCTAATACTGAAAAAAGTTAACTTTAATAAGAGCCCATGGAGAAATCCGTGGGCTCTTATTGTATAATAATGCTTGGAAATAATAATAGTGATACGATAAAAGGAGAGCAGAATGAAAATAGCAGTAACTTATAACAACGGGGAAATCTTTGAACATTTCGGACATACAGAGACATTCAAAATATATGAGGTACAGGACGGAAAAGTTATATCCTCAGAGATCCTCACATCCAACGGAAGCGGGCATGAGGCACTCGCTTCTCTGCTTGCAGAAAAAAAGATCGATGTTCTGATCTGTGGCGGCATTGGCGGTGGTGCACAGGCAGCTTTAGAAGCATGCGGCATAGAGCTGTGTGCCGGTGCATCCGGAAAAGCGGATGATGTAGTGGAGGCATATCTTCGGGGCGAGCTGGTCAATACAGGCGCAAATTGTGACCATCATGGTGAGGAGCACGATTGTTCCGAACACGACTGCAGCAGCTGCAGCGGATGCAGCGGATGTCATAGTGAACCGGCGATTACCGGGAAAAACGTTGGAAAAACATGCCGTACTCATTACCGGGGAACCTTTAATGACGGCACGCAGTTTGACTCCTCTTATGACAGGGGCGAACCGTTGGAGTTCGTATGCGGCGTGGGCATGATGATAAGAGGATATGATGCCGCTGTTGCAAATATGGAAGTAGGGGAAACTTTGGAGATTCATCTGATGCCGGAGGAAGCCTACGGCGAGATCAATCCGGATGCAATCTTTACAGCTGAAATAGAGAACATGCCAGGGGCGGAAGACGTGGAAGTTGGACAGCAGGTGTTTTTACAGAATATGTATGGACGCCCGGTTCCTGTCAAGGTAATCGCAAAAGATGAAAAAACGATCACGTTTGACGCGAATCATGAAATGGCAGGTAAGGAATTGAATTTTACCATTGAGTTAGTGGAGGTACTGGATTGATGATGAAACTGGCAGTTATTTATGATTCCAAAACAGGAAATACAAAACAAGCAGCGGACTGGATTATTGAGGGAATGCGGAAGGTGGCAGATTGTGAAGCTAAAGCGTTTTCCATCCAGTCTGTGGATGAGGAGTTTGTGAAAGAATCAAAGGGGATCGTGATCGGTTCTCCTTCGTATGCAGCCGCAATGACGCCGGCCTTACATGCATGGCTATTAGAATCAGGCCGGGCCCTTGGATTTGGCGGGAAACTGGGTGGCGCTTTTGCCACGGAACAGTTCACGCATGGCGGCGGAGATATTGTTGTGCAGGATATTCTGGTAAATGAACTGGTAAGCGGCATGCTTTGTTACTCCGGCGGAGGAGCATGCGGCCTGCCGGTTATTCACCTGGGACCTGTCGGGGTGAACAATAATATTGAAAAGCACAACGGAATGGAACTGTACCGGGACTATTTCATCATCTATGGACAGCGGTTTGCCGAAAAGACAACAGAGCTGTTTGGATAATAATCAGGATTTTTTCGTGATGGCTTTGGTAAGACCATCCAGTTCTTTATCAAATTCGGAGAGGATATCTGTTGCATGCTCCAAAGATTTCTGATACTTCTTGATCAGATCCTGCAGCGTATCCTCTTCTGCTTCTGTCATGTCGGTGGATTTAAGAGAACTTAATTTCTCGTGATTTTCCTTAATATGCAGTACGCTTTGATAGAGTGTATCAACCTGTTCCTTATCAAGCTCGTTAAAAAACTTCCATGAAAATGCCATAACGCTCTCCCTTCCTTTTGCTGTTATAATTCGTATGACCAAGTGAACAGTCGTAGCATGTTCATGGGAGAGTATAAACAATCTCCTGCAAAAGCGCAATG
>JAGCAK010000013.1 GCA_017652745.1 Lachnospiraceae bacterium | reverse complement strand
GGCAGACCTGCAGCGATACAGTTTGCTGCATTGATCGACAGGGGCCATAGAGAACTCCCAATCCGGGGTGATTATGTCGGGAAAAACGTTCCAACGTCCAAAAGCGAACGTATTGCTGTCCGTATCCCGCCTTATGATGAGACTACATCCGTAGAACTCTATGATATTTAGGTATAAACGGTATTTTCAGATATTGAGGACAGGTATCTAAAAGTCCGTGTATATAATAAAAAAGTTAAAGATTTTGCAGCTGTGAATGCAAAAAACAGGAGGATGAAATGAATTTAGTTTACAACGTCGAAGACAGACCTCGTTTTGGACAGACAGTCGTCTTCGCAATTCAGCAGCTTTTAGCGATCCTTGCTGCAACAATCGCCGTTCCGGCTATCATCGGTAACGGAATGAGTCAAAGTGCCGCACTTTTCGGCGCTGGTGTCGGCACCATTGTGTATCTGTTATTTACGAAGTTTAAAAGCCCGGTATTCCTGGGATCATCCTTCGCATTTATCGGATCCATGTTTGCTGCTTTTGCCGGCGGTGTCAGCATGCAGATGGGCTACCTTGGCATGATCATTGGTGCGATCTTTGCAGGTCTTGTGTATGTTGTTATTGCAATTGTTGTCAGGTTTGCCGGCGTACGCTGGATCAATTACCTGATGCCGGCAGTTGTTATCGGACCTACGGTTGCCATCATCGGATTAAGCCTTGCCGGCAATGCAGTTGGTGATGCATTAGGCGGAGCATTTGACGCAGATGCTGGTGCTTACGTCATGACACCACATGCCTGGGCATGCTTTGTCTGTGCTATGGTCACTTTGCTGGTTGTATGTCTTTGCTCTGTATTCGGTAAGAAAATGGTTAAGCTGATCCCATTTATTATCGGTATTGTAGCTGGCTACATCGTTGCTGTAATCTTCACTTTGATCGGAAAGGCTTCCGGAAATGAAGCGTTGATGATCATTGACTTCTCAGCATTTGCTGCCATGAAATGGGTACCAAGCTTTACGTTCCTTACAGCCCTGGGCGGTTTTAAGGAATTATCCGGAACATACATTGCAACCATTGCTGTAGCATATATTCCGGTCGCATTCGTTGTTTTCGCAGAGCATATTGCTGACCACAAAAACCTTTCTTCCATCATCGGAAGAGATCTTCTGGAAAAACCGGGTCTGCACAGAACCTTGTTAGGTGATGGTGTTGGATCCATGGTCGGTGCATTCTTTGGCGGATGCCCGAACACCACTTATGGTGAGAGCGTTGGCTGTGTCGCTATTACAGGTAATGCTTCCGTTGTTACTATCTTATGTACAGCGGTTATCGCAATTATCGCTTCCTTCCTGGGACCATTCGTGACCTTCCTTTCCACGATCCCTGGATGCGTAATGGGCGGTGTATGTATTACGCTTTACGGTTTCATCGCTGTTTCCGGTCTGAAAATGCTGCAGCCGGTTGATCTGAATGACAACCGCAATCTCTTTACTGCATCTACGATCTTTATCGCAGGTATCGGCGGAATGGTCCTGAAGATTGGTCAGGTCACTCTGACTGAAGTTGCAGTGGCTCTGATCCTTGGCATCATCGTAAATCTGATCCTTCGCGGTAAGGGAAAAGAAAAAGCCGGGATGATCGATCCGGAAGATGAAGACCCGAAAAAGAGAGCACATAAGACTGAATAAAAATTGAATAAAGTCTGAATAATATCAGCTCAATCTTGCAAATATAGTATAAATCTACTAATATATTTGCATAGGAAAGGAATCACATCCCTGTCCCTGAACGTAAGGGGCAGGGATGTTCTGGACGAATTATGATTGATAATGATATTGAAAAACTGATTGATACTGATACGATCAAACTTTTTAAGGATGGCGTTTTGACAGATGTTGACGCAAGTGTGGTTAACGAATGTCATTTTGCCATCTTTTTAAATGACACCTATTATTCTGACAATTCACGGAAAAAAGTATTTGTGGATGCTATGAATGGTAAATGCCTGATCTTTACAGACACTTTGCCACAATATCTGAAGGAATTGGCAATCGGCTACTGTTACTGCAACGCAGATTTTGAACCGGAAGACATTTCCCAGGTAATGATGGCTGAAGCTGACGAAGAGTCTGTTGTTGCGATCGTTTTTGTCGACGATCTGTTAGTTCAGTCTAAAGGGCCTAAAGTCGACCACCATTTAGCATATAATACCAATAAAAACCAGAATATCGCGATCCGGCCGGAAAAACTGATCGAAGAAATGAAATTGTTTTCGACACGTTCCGAACTGAATCGCAGAACAGGTTCCGTTCATGCAGCAGAAATCTTTGACTGCAATTCAGTGATCCGGTTTATAGAAGACATCACCAATACCAATGCAATTTACAAAGCAATTGGATATTCCCTGATTTATGGGATAGATATGTCAGGGTGTATTTTACTGACAAGCGGAAAGATCACAAAAGAAAACGTAAGGGCATGTGTTTTGTCAGGCTGCCATGTGCTGGTAGCTTACACACCGCCGACAAGGCAGGCAATCGAATATGCGATGGAAAAAGATGTCACACTGATATGCTTTGGCAGAAATGATACTTTTAAAATATATTGCGGATACGAACGCATCATGATTTGAATTCAGGCGGAAAGTAACTATGAAAGCAAACAGACAAGACAAAATTATTGAAATCATTCAGCAAAATGATATTGAAACACAGGAAGAACTGGCTCATCTGCTAGCAACAGCCGGATTTCATGTCACCCAGGCTACTATATCAAGGGATATCCGGGCGCTTCATCTGGAAAAGATCCCGGATGGAAAAGGCGGCAGCAAGTATTCTTATCCGCAGGAAAAAGAAGCCGACAGGGAAAAATACCTGCGGATCTTTAAAGATGGTTACTCCAATATCTTACAGGCTGGAAATATTGTCGTGATCAAAACGGTCTCTGGTATGGCAATGGCAGTTGCAGCTGCCCTGGACCATATGATGATTCCAGAGATCGTTGGATGTATTGCCGGGGATGATACCATCATGTGTGCATCCAGATCAGATGACGATGCAAAAAAAGCAATTGAACAAATCACGAAACTTTTGACAGAGTTGTAATGCTGAAGAACGTTTATATTAAAAATCTTGCGCTGATCGAAGAAGCAGATATTGACTATACCAATGGTCTTAACATCATGACCGGCGAGACCGGTTCAGGTAAGTCCATTATTATCAGCGCATTGAATACAGCACTTGGCGAAAAAGCAAATAAAGCCATGATCCGTACCGGAGCAGATCATGGACTCGTGGAATTATGCTTTCATACAGATGATCCACGAGTCTTATCTGTCCTTAAGAAGCAGGGGATTGAAACTGAGGATGGACAGATCGTCATATCCAGAAAGATCACCATGGATAACAGCACCACACGTATCAATGGAGAATCTGTCACATTAGCTTTTTTAAGATCTGTGACAGATCTTCTTGTTGATGTGCATGGCCAGCATGATCATCAGTCTTTATTAGATCCAGCCCGGCACTTGCAGATTATTGATGATTTCGGAGGTGAACCTATTCGTAATCTTCGAAAAGAATTAGCAGAACAATATGATCGTTACAGGACAATACGACTGGAATATCAGGACTTTAATCTGGATGAATCACAACTTTCCAGAGAGATCGATCTCCTGAAACATGAGCAGAAAGAGATTGATGATGCTGCCATTCAACCAGATGAAGATTCCCGCCTGGAAGCAGAGTATAAAAAACTCAGCAATGCAGAAACTATTCTTTCTTCGATCAATAAAGCACATAATATTCTTTCGGATGAAGACGATGGAGCATTAAAAAAGATTTCGGATGCTCTTCGATATGTGGAAGATGCACTTGTTTACGAACCGGAATTAAAGGATTACCGCACAACGTTGATGGATATAGATTCTCTTTCCAAGGATGTTGCACACGAGATCGCACATTATGTGGAACATAATCCTTTTGATGGAGAACGGTTTTCTGAAATAGCGCAGCGCCTTGACCTGATCAATCGTCTGAAAAGCAAATATGGTCGTTCCGTTGAGGATATCTATCAGCATGCGGCTGATATTGCAGATAAATTAGATCAATATGAACATTACTTTGAGCGGAAAGCACAAACGGAGCACCGAATGAAGGAATGTGCTGCAATCCTGAATCAGCTTTCCCACCAATTATCAGATCTGAGGAAGGAAGCTGGGAAAAATCTGGAACCTTTGATCCAAAACCACTTAAAAGATCTGAATTTCCTGCATGTGGATTTTTCCATCGATTTTACAAAGGGTACAAAGATCACCCGCAATGGCTTTGACAAAGCTGAATTTATGATTTCCGTGAATCCGGGTGAACCGAAGATGCCATTAGCAAAAACGGCATCCGGAGGTGAGATGTCCCGTATTATGCTGGCGATCAAATCAGCAATTGCAGATAAAGATGATATTCCGACATTGATCTTTGATGAGATCGATGCAGGAATCAGTGGACAGACAGCAGGTAAAGTGGGGGAGAAACTGCTGTATCTGAGCAAACATCATCAGATCATCTGTATCACTCATCTCCCACAGATCGCGGCAATGGCAGATGCTCATTTCCGGATAAGGAAAGAAGTGGAAGGCTCAAGTACGATATCCGGAATTGAAAAATTAAATAAAGAGGAACAAGTAGAAGAAGTCGCCCGTCTGGTTGGCGGCATCACCGTAACAGATACTGCGCGTGCAAACGCCAAAGAACTGATTGCTTATGCCAGCGCAATGAGATTGGCGTAACAAAGATAGGAGAAGGATATGAATCAATATTATGTTTTATATAATCCGTTTTCCAGCAATGGAGCCGGCAGAAAAGAATCAGAGAAGATCTTTGAATATTTAAAAGAGGAATCCATAGAATTTATGGATATGTCTTCAATCCCTGATCACGATTATTCACTATTATTTGATAAGATGGACAATACGGACAAACTCGTGATCTGTGGAGGAGACGGAACGCTGAATCGTTTTGTAAACGATTGTGATGACAAGTTCCCTGATGTAGATATTTATGTATTTCCAACAGGAACCGGAAACGATTTTTTGCGGGATATCGGGATTGCCACCCCTTGTGCCCCAGTCCTGATCACGCAATATCTGAAAGACCTCCCATGGGTCGAAATAAACGATAAGAAATACTATTTTATCAACAATGTGGCATTTGGCATTGACGGATGGGTCTGTGAAATTGCCGATCAGCAGAAGGCAAAAGACCCTGGTGCGAAAGCGAATTATACGAATATTGCTATTTCCGGTCTGTTAGGAAAATATCATCCATGCAATGCAACGGTGACTGTTGACGGGGTAACTAATAAGTATCAACGGGTATGGATGGCCCCTTCTATGAATGGCCGCTTTATGGGAGGCGGCATGATGGTGGCGCCGATGCAGGACCGCTCTGATCCGGAACGCACGCTAACATTAATGATGTTCCAGAATGGGGGACGGTTGAATATAGCCTTGAGTTTCCCGGGTGTCTTTACAGGGAAGCATATAAAAAATAAAATGGCGGCCTTTTGCAAAGGACATGATATTACCGTAGAGTTTGACTCTCCTCGTGCTGTCCAGCTTGATGGAGAAACGATCCTGGGTGTGACAAAATATCATGCGCATAAGCAGTAACGAACATGTTCATTCTTTCCATCATCAGCAGCTTATTTATTAACCCGAACAAAGAATACACACAGGACAGTAAATATTACCGCTTCCTGTTATATACCTGTACAAAAATAGCTGTCTTTTTTGCCCGGATCCGTATCCACGTCCGAGGACTTGCAAATGTACCAGAACAGGGCAGGTATCTTCTGGTGGGAAATCATAAATCTAATTTTGATCCGATCCTTTCCTGGGAAATACTGGGAAAAGAGGCGGATCTTTGTTTTGTTTCCAAGAAAGAAAACTTTAAAAAACCTGCATTTGGGAAAATCATCCGCCGTCTTTGTTTTTTAGGAATCGACCGTGATAATCCGAGAAAAGCACTTCAGACGGTGGAACAGGCTGCCACGTTTTTAAAAGAAGATAAGTTTTCCATTGACGTTTATCCGGAAGGAACGCGCAACTGGACGGATGAACCCCTTTTACCTTTTCACACTGGACTATTTAAGATTGCTAAAAAAGCGAATGTTCCTATTGTTGTTGTCGTCACGAAGAATAATGAGAAGATTGCTAAAAACTTCCCGTTTAAAGGGACAGATGTATATTATGATTTTGTCGGTTTGATTCCTGCTGACAAAGTATCTCAAATGTCTAATATAGAAATCGGAGAGCACGTCAGCGAAATGATGCTGCGTTCACT
>JAGCAK010000132.1 GCA_017652745.1 Lachnospiraceae bacterium | reverse complement strand
TAGTACCGCTGGTGCGAGATGTAAGCGGGAGCGGTCCCGGAAGGAATGCAAAAAGTGTTGGCCCTAATGATTTATTGATAAAAAACTTTTAAGAATTAACGGTCTGTTACGATATACGTTGGCTGCGTTCTTTCATTGACATGTGATGCTATGATCCCGTTGCCTTCTGCTGCTCGGGCAAAAACGCCTGCGAACTCACCGTTATAGACATACAGCCCTGCCATCGTGATATAGGTATGCCACTGGCCGTCTCCGAAAGCGTAATCGATATTCTCTACCGAATACTGCGGACAATAATCCTGACAGATGAATCCGTTTTCGTATGCAGGTCTGACATATGCCTCCCACTCTTCCTGTGACATTTCCACGCCCGCATGCACGCCGCTGGAGCCATAAGAATCATCTGGTTTCAGAATGTACTTGTTCTTATTGTTGATGACCTCATCGAGAGAAATGAATTCCTTTTCAAACGGAACCGTCTGCGGAACATGGGCTTTTACAAATGCTCTTTCCTCGTCTGTCAGGAACTGAAGCGTCCTTTCCAGATGCAGAACATGGAAGATATATTTGTGATGAACAATCTGGGTGCAGAAAGAACCTGCCAGGAAGAAGGCATTGTCGCGAACGGCCTGAAGGAATGGCTGCACTTCTTTGGCATGATCGATAATATCGGTTGTGACGGCTCGTCTGTACACGGCATCGATCACATGTCCCGTCGGAGAGATCAGTTTTCCGTTCTCATACTTCAGCTGACGGATATCGCAGACTTCGCAGTCATATCCCGCTTTCTGGAAATGACGGGCAAACTCCTGAAACTCTCTTAAGGTTCCACCATCCAGAAAATCAATGATCGCGATACTCGGATGATCCACTTTTTTCTCATACGTCTGGTATAAACCAATAAACGTCTTCACCCAGCTGTCAAACATTTCAAATGTTTCAAAATGATATCTGCGGCGCATTTCCTGATGAGCAGGATTATCGATCATCAGCTCATCCTGGATCCGGTCTTCATTCATTCCGCTGGTGCCGTCTGTATTGATCTCACAGAAATAGAATTCTCCGGTATCTTCATGATAAAAGATATCGAAACGGGCAATCGGAAGAACGGAGTCATATCCGTTCGGGATCAGGATCAGTTCTTCCAGTTCCTTCGAGAAAGGAAACAGTGCTCTGTAATCTTCATGGGTCAGATACTCTTTGATCACCTTTTCAAAAATACCGTATGTTGTTCTTACGATCTGCTGAAATTGAGTGACCATTTCCTGAGAATATAACCGTGGAATCTGTAATGTGTAAGAGGCAAAACGATCACGGAAATATAAAGGAGACCGCTCCAGATTGGCTTTTAATGCCATGGCGCCTGCGCAGTTTCCTTCCGGATCCGCATTGATCAGATCTTTATATTCTTTACGAATTTCCTGAATTGATTTCATTGTCTTCCTCCTGCTCTTTTTATGCCTGATCTGACGGCACATGGAAAATGCCTTCATAGGTGATCACATCGTTTAATGATTTCAGATATTCCTTTTCTTTCTCATCCAGAACGGCTTCTGCCAGTGACAAAGCTTCCCGCGCTGCTTCCTTTATCGGACGGGAATAGACCGTTCCGTTCCATCCAGCTGTCCGCAGACCAATGATGGTATCTTTCACGATCTGTTCTGTGATATTTTCTGATTGGATCTTGTCCTGAACGAGAGAAAGCACCTCGTCGTTATAAAGCAGTCCTTTAACAAGGGAACAATATCCCATCAGGAACGGTGCCGGGATGGAATCTGCCATACGCACTTCCAGATAATGTTTCAGCCGGATGTGCGGAAATGCCATGGAGAGAATATGCAGGATCTCTTCTTCTGTCGGTTCTTTCTCCGCATATAATTCTGCAACAGTCTGAAATCCGGTATATTCATATCCCGTTTCGGTCATGCGGAAAATCAGAGGGATATTCCCCAGAAAATCTGCATAATCCTGGAATCCATAGGTTGGTGAGAATACATTTGGAAGAATGCTGGTACGGATCAGATCTGTCCGCTCCCAGATATCAGAACGTTTCAGATAACCTGTCAGGTCCTCTCCCTGAAACCGGTTTGCATGATCGGTCAGGAGCATCAGAACCGGTGCAAAATAAGTTGCAGCCTGCACTTTCAGGCGAAAATCTTCTTCTGAAGTGTAATCTACGGAAACCTGTGAAGAACAGGATCCTCGCATCATTTCTCTTCCGCCGGTACCGGTCTTCTGGAAATGCATATCCATCAGACGGTAACGTTCCTTCGGTATCATGACCAGATCATCCACATGGCTTTCCGGCTGTGTGGCAACCGGCATGGCGGTCAGGTTCATCGGAGAAAGGACTTTTTTCAGGTTTTCTTCATATTCCAGAAAGATGTTTCCCAGACATTCGACGGTCTTCATCGGGAAAATACTGATCTCCAGCTGCGATGCCGGTTCCAGTGTGATCGAAAAGTCTTTGGTCAGAAAACCGAGAAGATCTTCATCGATGATCGGCTCATTCTCAGGATATAACTGCATGAGTTTTTCAGTCACTTTCCGTACACCGTTTTCTCCTGCATAAGGAGCCGCAAAATGGGTGTCTGAATCCACAATAAACTGCTCCAGTTCTACTCCTACACTGGAAGCTTCTTTTTTACAGCCCTCTTCAAAATATCTTACCAGGGCACTACGCCACGGTGCTTTGTTTTGTTCCATACGGAACCTCCTGTCTTGGTCTGCGGCGGATGAGTCTTCCTACGTGGCCTTCAGAACATGCCGCAAAGAGTTTATAAAAGTAACTGTCCCCTGCCATTTTAGTTTCTAGCAGGGGACGTAAGCGGTTTCTTTATTTCAGACAATCGATGACTTTCTGGATCGCCTCAAGGGCATCTTCCGGAAGTTTATCGTATCCGTCTTTAAATGTATTTCTTGACTGCACAAATTCCAGACGATCGTTCATTCTGGCTTTCAGAGCCTTGACATAAGTTTCATCGGAAAGATCCGGAACGTAGCCTTCCTGTTCGAAGATCTCGATATCTTCAAATGGTCCCCACTGCTTGAAGTCAGCTGTCCGCTCTACAATGGCTTCCAGCACGCCCAATGTGATGTTCTTCGTGACATCTTTGCCGAAGAAATCTCCTGTGTTGATGATATAGCAGTCAACATTCTTCTCTTCCACCAGTTTTTTAAACTTGACATAATCATTTGCCAGCGGATAGGTACGGAATGGATTTGCGTATGGTTCAACGACCAGTGCATCCGGGTCTACTCCTGGTGCCAGACGCTCTGCCGAACTTCTCTTGGTAGCGAGCGTAGCGCCCATAACAGCTGCCAGAGATGCTCCTTTCAGTTTTACGACCGGCGGGATGGTCGGGTCTTTCATGATCCAGAAGATGGCATTGACCGGTTCATCGATCCGGTCCACACGGTTTGGAGACCACAGACGGGATTTGATCGCACGTCCGTTTCCATTCCGGACATCTTCTGTTACAAGAACGACTTTTCCGTCTTCATCCAGTGTTGCGGAGCAGTTCTGTGCCGTAATCAGATATTTGTTGTCTTCGCTGTCGACCGGATAGTCCGCCGTCTTATCAAAATAGGTCGGCTCCAGAGCGATGGAAGAACAGGTATCGGAGTTGATAACAAAGGCATCATCATGCAGGACCGTTACCTCATATTTACCGCCATGCTTTGCATGTGTCAGCGTAGATTTTCCGGATCCGGAAAGTCCAAAGACGGATGCAACATAGGTGTGTCCATCTGCCAGCGTGTATTTTTTCTGTCCGCCGTGGCAGGATGCGTAGCCATTCCGGTTTGCAATGGCCCAGGCAATCGTTAACGTACCCTTCTTGTGTTCTCCGAAATACCGCATTCCAAGCAGGGCTGCACAGTTGTGGTCGGTATCAAAATAGGTCAGGCCCAAAGGATGCTCTTCATGCTCCCACTGCGGGTCTGAAAAGATGTAGATGTCAGATTCCCCTTCGATCATGCGGGATTCGGAATACATCTTTTTGTAATCCTCTGATAGATACTGGAAATTGATCAGCCAGTTATAGAGGATATTCTCTTCTCCTTCCGGAATCAGCAGATGAGCTTTAACCATAAACTCCGGATCCAGGCCGATGTATGCAGTCGCATGATACATGGTGGAATAACGGGTATCATAAACGGCATCCATCAGTTTCTTGTCCAGATCGGTTGTATCAACACCCGGTTCTCCGATTATCCTTCTTGCTGCGGCGCATCTGCCAGTAACAGATCCGTCATTGAACAGAAGTACTTTTGCGTCTTCAGGGAGTCCAAAGGTCTCTCCTTTATAAACCGGCATATCCGTTACCACGGTACCCGGTGAGTTTTTCGCCATTTCATAGGCTTGTTCCAGACTGGTCACTTCTACAACGTTATTGCCGTAAAAAGCTGCCTCAATAATTGACCGGGTCTTGGAAAAGCCCTGTTTTCCCGGACCAATCTCACTGCGCGCATACATTTGCTTTGTAGCCATTGTTATCCTCCTGACTTATTGATCTTTTTTCTGTTGGTCTGTCTGTTCGTCTAGTGTCATATAGTATCCAGGGAGAAAGTTGTCCAGGAAGAAATCTACCTCCGGCATTTTTAAACCCTGAATGGTTTTCTCGGTTGCCTCTTTTGCTTTTACAAAATCTTTATTTCCGCTTTGCTCTTCCTCGATGCATTTGATCAGCGCTGACAATTTATCTGCTGCCTTGACATACTTGATCAGAATATCATCCTCTGACTCTTCTGCGTTCATGATGCCGTCATAGGTCAGCTGCATCTCTTCCGGGAGCTGCGCGATCATTTTTTTCTTAGCGGACTCTTCAACTCTATCATAAGATTTTTTGATTTCCGGGTCAAAATATTTGACTGGTGTAGGAAGATCACCTGTGATGATTTCCGGTGCATCATGAAAGGCCGCTAATAAAGCGACCCTTCCTTCATCTAATGCAGCATCAAAATAAGTATTTGCGATCACAACTAATGCATGCGCAATAAAAACCACATCTAACGTGTGATCGGAGAGTGACTCCATACGCGCGTTCCGCATCAGCCCCCAGCGGTTCACATATTTCATGCGGGATAGGATCGCGAAAAAGTTGCTGTTATCGATCATGCTTTGTATCCTATTTTATCTGCCAGTTCCTGTGTTAAAACGACCGTAGCGTCACGATGCATCCGCATAAAGGTTGCAGGACATTTCGGATCGATCTTATCTTCGATCAGAAGTTTTGTAGCTGCTTCTTCTTTACTTCCGGAAATGATCATCAGTAGTGCTTGTGCACGCATGATATTTCCCATGCCCATGGTGACAGCATGCGTCGGAACGTCTTCCTTGCTAGCGAAGAAACGCTTATTGGCTTCAATCGTGGAATCGTCAAGGACTTCTTCATGAGCGCCATCATATAAGGTCTCACCCGGCTCATTGAATCCGAGATGTCCGTCCGGGCCAACGCCCAGCACCTGGATACGGATATCTGTTTTGTCCAGGATATCATTGAATTCCTTTAAATTTGCTGCGACATCGCCAACGCCTTTTGCGACATAGGTATTGGCTTTATCAATATTGATATGATCAAAAAGATTATCATTCATGAAGTAGCGGTAACTCTGGTCGTGGGTTCCTTCCAGACCGACATATTCATCCAGATTAACAGAATGGATCTTGGAAAAATCAAGTCCCTCTTCTTTGCATCTTCTGGCCAGTTCCTGATACATGCCTACCGGTGAGGATCCGGTTGCCAGACCCAGTGTGCATTCCGGCTCTTCGCGGACGATCTTCTCAATAATATCTGCGGCTGCCTTGCTGGCTGCTTCATAATCTTTTGCTACGATAACTTTCATGGTAGTACCTCCCTTAAGCGTTGTTTTTGATCACAATGCTTGATTTTTCTTTATAGATTGAGTTTTCCGGAATGCATCCGCGGACGCAGGATGTCGGATAGATATTCGTATCTCTGCCGACGATCGTGCCCGGATTCAGCACGCTGTTGCAGCCCACTTCCACGCGGTCGCCCAGCATAGCTCCGATCTTCTTTCTCCCGGTTTCGATCTTTTCTCCCTGATTATTGATCACGACATTGATCTTGTCGCTTTTTACGTTGGAAGTGATGGACCCGGCTCCCATATGGGCTTTATATCCCAGAATGGAATCACCGACATAATTGTAATGCGGAACCTGCACATTATCAAAGATAATGACATTTTTCAGCTCCGTGGAGTTGCCGATCACACAATTATCGCCAACCAGAACAGAACCGCGGATAAAAGCGCCCGGTCTGATTTCTGTTCCATGGCCAATGATGGCTGGTCCCTTGATATAGTTTGTCTCGCGGATGTAAAACTGTACATCTTTCGCGATCCAGACATCTTCTGCCGGATGATCATACTCATCTTCCGGAAGGGTCTTACCTAATTCCTTTACAAAGTCGGAAATGCCTGCAAGAGCCTCCCATGGATAGGTAAACTGTTTCAGATACTCTGCTGCTTTGCTGTGTTCCAGATCAAACAGATCTATGATCTTAATATTCATTGAATACTCCTCTTTATTTCTTTCTGACTTCAACCAGATGGCCGGACTGCGCCATGGCTGCAATGATCAGATCTACATTTTCTTCTGCTTCTTTATCCGTTCCAGCTTCTGCCATGACACGCAGGACTGGTTCAGTTCCACTGGCTCTAAGAAGGACTCTGCCGGTATCACCTAATGATTCCCCGCATTTTTCCACAACTTCCAGAACCTTCGGATCCTGCAGTGTTGCTTCTTTATCATCCACTACGACATTTTTCAGTACCTGTGGATACATCTCACAGTTCTGAGCCAGGATAGAAAGTGGAAGCTGAGTCTTAATCATGACATTCATCAGCATGATAGCAGTCAGGATACCGTCTCCGGTATGTGCATGCTGACGGAAAATGATATGTCCGGACTGTTCACCGCCGATTGCGTAGTCGTTTTCTTTCATATTTTCGTAAACATAACGATCGCCGACTTTGGTCTTTTCATAGCCTATTCCAACATTATCCAATGCTTTGAACAAGCCAAAATTGGACATGATCGTAACGACTACTTTGTTTCCAGGGAGCTGGTTATGCTCTTTCAGGTATTTTGCACAGATATAGATGATTTTGTCACCGTTAACTACATTACCGTTTTCATCAACAGCCAGACAACGGTCTGCATCACCATCAAAAGCAAAGCCTACATCCAGCATATTGTCAACGACGAATTTCTGCAGACCTTCAATATGTGTGGAACCACAGTTATCATTTACGTTCGTTCCGTTTGGCTGATTATTGATGACCTGGCTTTTTGCTCCCAGTGCATCAAATACAGCACGTGCGATCATCCATGCGGATCCGTTTGCGCAGTCAAGACCAACGCGGCAGTTTTCAAAAGATTTCATTGCCAGACCGGCAAGGAAGCCGATATAGCGGTTTCTGCCAAAATAATGATCTTCTGTTTTTCCGATTTTATCTTCGGTAGCGTAAGGAATATAATCCTCTGCACTGTCCATGTAACGCTCGATCTCGTCCTGGATCTCATCTTCCATTTTCTCGCCTTCGCCGTTCAGAAGTTTGATTCCATTGTCATAATAAGGGTTATGGCTGGCTGAGACCATCACACCACAATCAAAGCCTTCATCGTTTGTGATGAAGCTGACACTTGGTGTGGTCGTAACATGCAAAAGATAGGCATCTGCACCGCTGGCTGTAATGCCGGCTGCTAATGCGTTTTCGAATGTATAAGATGACCGTCTGGTATCTTTTCCGATAACGATTCTTGCACGTTCTCCATTCGGATGCTTCTGGCCGTAATACCAGCCCAGATAACGTCCGATCTTAAAAGCATGCTCGCTCCTTAAATCCTCTCCTGCCTTTCCCCTGAAGCCGTCTGTTCCAAAATACTTACCCATTGTTTTTTACTCCTTATTATTGTCTGCAAATGCAGACTTACTCAACTTGGTTATTTTACATCTCTACATATATATATGTAAATAAAAATATTTTATGAATTTTATTTCAGTTATACATTTCCTTTATTAAACTTTTTCTGAACAAAAGTGTTATAATGGTGAAAATTTGTGACGTAAAACTATCGAAGAAGGACATAAAGGGAGGTTATTTAAATATGAAAATCATGATCGTTGGCGGAACCGGTTTTCTTGGTTACTACGCAACTCAGGTAGCGCTTGACCGCGGTTACGAAGTTGGTGCATTTGCTTTGGATGACGTGAATCTGGAGGGTTGGTGGCCTAAAGAAGTTCCTGTCGGACATGGTGATCTGTTTCAAATGACAGAAGACGAGCTTGTCCCTGTATTTGAAGGCTACGATGCATTTATCTACTCCGTTGGGCCAGACGATCGTTATACCCCAAAAGCCCCTTCCTATGACTTTTTCCATGGACATCTTGTAGAAGATGCTTCTAAGGTCTTCCGTGCAGCCAGAAGAGCCGGAGTCAAAAGAAGTGTCGTTAACAATTCTTATTTTGCTTATTTTGATCGCCTTTTCCCGGAAAAAGGGCTGGCAAAATATCATCCATATATCAGAAGCCGTGTGGAACAGGCAGCAAAGCTGATCGAAGAATCCGGCGGCGGAGCAGCAAATGGCGGCATGGATGTTATGGTTTTGGAACTCCCGTATATTTTCGGCAGTATGCCGGAGCGGATGCCAATCTGGAAAGACGTGTATATTGAACGTTTCTTCCACTACCCTGCTATCTTTTTCCCAAAAGGCGGTACATCCATGATCGCTATTCAGCATGTCGGAGAAGCCGAGATCGGCGCTTTGGAACATGGTGAACACGGCGGAAAGTATCCTGTCGCAACGGATAACCATACCTTCCGCTGGATGATCCAGGAATTTGAAAAAGGACTGGGCATCCATAAGCCGATCATTCAGCCAAGCGGCAAGATCTGTGCGATGGGTGCAAATTCCATTGCCAGAGCGGAAGCTAAACACGGGAATGAGGCTGGTCTTGATTTAGGCAAACTGATGACCGATATTATGAGTTATGAGATCTACATTCCGGAAGAAGTGATTGCCGATAATTCCAAACTATTGGGCTATGGCACTGATGGGCTGGAAGAAGCCATCGAAAAAACAATGAAACGATGCTATCCAAATGGCTTTGGGAAAGGAAAATAATCCGGACTGCATATGGACAACTCTAACTCAAAAAAAGCGATTGCCTATATATTCTCCGGGACCGGCAATACCCTTGCAGCCGGAGAAATGATGAAACAGGCTTTATCTGAATACCGCATTTCTCTGGATATTTTCAGGATCACTTATGACCGGGCTAATATCCCAGATCCGAATGATTATGATCTGGCTTTTTTTGCTTACCCGATCCATGCTTTTAATTCGCCGCAATTTTTCCTTCGTTTTGTGAAACAGCTGCCTGCGCTGCAGCCGGAAAAGGCACATATGCCTGCATATATTTTCAAAACATCCGGAGAGCCGTTCCGTCCGAACAATGCCTCCAGCTTCTCACTCTGCCGCATCCTTCGCAAAAAGGGTTTTGATGCTGCCAGTGATATGCATATGCTCATGCCTTATAACATCATGTTCCGCTATCCGAAAGCTATGGCGAAACAGATGTATATTCATACGCATCATATGGCGGATCTGCTGGCAAAAGAGGTTTCGGATGGAGACGTGGATAAACCTGCTTTTAATCCGGTCACTGTCATTTGGGCTTATCTTCTTCGTCTGCAGTGGTTTGGTGCCTGGATCAATGGTCCTTTGATCAAAGCGAAGCCGGCTCTCTGCACTTCCTGCGAAAAATGCGTCAAAAGCTGTCCGGCCGGTAATATTCAGATGATACAGAAAAATGTAAATGGTGAAAGCAGGATGCTTCCGAAGTTTCATGGAAAATGTACGATGTGCATGAACTGCGCCATGAATTGCCCGACATCTGCCATTAACCCGGGATTCCTGACTCCATGGAAAGTCAATGGAGCCTGGGATTTTGAAAAGCTCATGCTGGATGATTCGATCCCGGATAATTGGACAGATAATGAAAATGCGAAATATTTCAAATTATTCCGTAATTATTACAGAAATAATTAGTCTCCCAGCTGGCTGCTTACCTGATACAACAGAAAATCGTTATCATATGAATGAAGGTCTCCGATCACGACATAAACATCGGAGATCTTATATTTTTGGATCATTTCCTTCACCGTATATCCCACCGTATCATAATCGTAATAACGCGGATCATAATAATGCACCTGTCCATAATTCGCTGTGACCATTGGCACAAATGCGAGTCCGTAGGAATCGCATATGACAAGCGCATTTCGGTCGATGTTGTTATCACAGACGGCATAGGTCCACGGGCCTGCCGGTCCGCCCAGATAGACCGTATAACGGTCGTTAGCCAGAGCGTTATAGTCCAGAAAATCGATCAGATGATAGGAATCTACTCCATCGATCCTTCTCCACTCCAGATTGAATTTCGGGCTTAAAAGGTCTAAACGGTCCGGATTATCAACCATATACTGAGTCGGGTAATCCCGGTAAAGTGTCCCCAGGAACGGTTCTTCCACATTGTTATTAAAATCATCCCATGCTGCCGGCTTCTGCCCTGCCAGCTTGGCCATTTCCTCATATACCAAATAAGTGCCAGGCACAGACCAATGCATATCGCTTCGGAAATAGACGTATTCTCCCCGCTCCATTGCTGCGCCAAGGATCTCTGCCGTGGATACAGCCTGTACATTCGGTGCAGCCAACGCGTTGATCATTGGTTCCGGTTCGGAAACAAATCCTTGTTTTTTATCGGCCGAATTATAAGTATTCCCGACGTAGGCCTGCGGAACCATCGTATACACCAATTCACCATCTTACGGAAGGCATGCGGCAATTCGGTTCAAGACGCTGGTCACCGCCAGCACATTGGTCTTATCATAAGCGTAATAATAGATGCAGTCATCATCCACAAACAATTTGACATATAGTGTATCCGGATAATCATCAGCACTTGCAGGAGGTTTTTCCCGTTTGGAGCCACTGTGGCTTTTCGCTTCTTCTTCCAGTTTCTTTGCCATC
>JAGCAK010000131.1 GCA_017652745.1 Lachnospiraceae bacterium | reverse complement strand
TTCTCACGAAGAACTTGCTGAAATGCGTAATGTCGCCGGAGAGATCATGGGGGCTGCACAGGCCATGAAGACTGCAAAAGCGCTGGGCTTAAAAGAATTGACTATCTATCATGATTACGAAGGTATCGCAAAATGGTGTACGGGCGAATGGAAGGCCAAGAAAGAATGGACCAAAAAGTATAAAGCCTTTTATGATGAGATCAGCAAGGATATTACCATAACCTTTCAGAAAGTGGAAGCACATTCTGGCGATACGTATAATGAAATCGCTGACAAACTGGCAAAGGAGGCTGTAGGAAACCTATGAAACGGATCATGCTTATCTTCTCCTGCCTGATTCTGTCTCTGGTTTTACTCTTTACCGGATGCGGTTCAAAAAAACAGGAAAAACAGCCGGAGTCTGCCACTGCAAAAACGCAGGTAGAAACAACGGCACCTGCAGAAAGTACAACCACAGAAAACACAACCAAAGAAACGGATACCGAAGAACAATGGGACGGAGCCGGAGACGCGTATTTTACCGGATACTCTCTCTGGGTCAATCTGGCTTATTGTGTTGTAACTGCATATGAATGCTACTCTGATGGCACACAGTATCCAATCCGCGCAATGGCATGCTCATGCGGCCGCGCAGGTCAGGAAACGCCGGAAGGAGTCTTTTATACCAGTGACAAATTTGACTGGGGTTATATGGCAGATGGCTCCTGGGCAGCTTATGTTACCAGATTCAATGGGGATATCCTCTTCCACTCTGTTCCAAGCTGGGAACCGTATCCTGGAAATATCGAAATAGGAGAATACAACAAACTTGGCGGTCCTGCATCTTTAGGCTGTATTCGTCTTTGCGTTGCAGATGCATCCTGGATCTATTACAACATGCCTTGGGGCACTGAAGTCGTCGTATATACCGATTATGACAATCCGGGTCCATGGGGAATTCCAGGTGCCTATAAGGTTCCGGATGATATCCCGCAGGTTTGCCAATGGGATCCAACTGATCCGGACCCTGGTAATCCATGGCCTTATTATACCATTTCAATCGGGCCGGACTATGTAACGCTGCCTGCAGGCAGTTATTTCGAAAACCTTTATAATGCCCTTTCCATCACGGATAATTACGGAAACAGTGTTAAGCATTATGCATATATCAATACCGATGTGGTTGATTTCAATACCCCGGGAAGTTATGATATTTATATCAGCATTTATCTTGGATCAACCTATGCAGAGAGAACAATGACGGTAACCATTACCGAATAAAAAAAGGAGTCATCCATATGGCAAACAGACCAACTAGGCCATCCAGCCAGCCAACCAGGCGGCAGCCTGGCAGAAGCAGCAGTCAGGCTGCTGCAGCAAGAAGAAGACAAAAGCAAAAACAGTATACCCGGATCCGTATCTTTACGGTTTTGGCACTGATCCTGCTGATTGCGATCATTGTTGTGATCGTCGTTGCCTGCCGGAATAAAAAGAATGATCCGAACGGACCTGGAAAACAAACAGAAACCATGACGGAACAGTCCGGAAATGCCGACATACCGACTGAATATATAGAACCAACTTATCGGAGAGATAATATTGAAATCAATGATGACTGGCCAACAGTCGGCGAAAGCACGGACTACTCTCTTCATGTCAATACCGCGCAGAATGTTACGATCGTCTATGAAAAGGATTATGATGGCAATCTGACACCGCTCCGTGTTCTGGCCTGCTCTACCGGACGCAGGGACGGGCATGAAACACCGGAAGGCGAATTCTATTTGGGAGAATGGATCATCGGTCCTGTCAATGAGTGGTGTTACATGGCAGATGGCACGGAAGGCCTTTATGCTTACCGTATCATCGACGGTGTTTATAACGATATCATGTTCCACTCTGTTCCGTATTATGAGACGGATCACGGAACATTAGAGTATGAAGAATATAACAAACTCGGTAATTATGCATCTATGGGATGTATCCGGATGAGCTGTGCTGATGTCAGATGGCTTGGACAGCTTTGCGCCGGCGGTACAGAGGTTGTCGTATATTATGACGAGAACGAAGTCCTTCCAATGGAAAAACCTACCCCGCTCTTTATCCCGGAAACTGTGGAAGAAGTCCGTGGATGGGACCCAACGGATCCGGAAAGCGCAAACCCGTGGCATTCCTACACCTTCACGATGGAAGTGCCAAACTCCATTGATGTTGTCGCTGGTGCCGATTATGAAGTCGACCCGGTCACAAGCCAGTTCCATGCAGTCGACTGCTACGGAAACGATGTCACTCAGTATATGAAGTACACCGGAACTTATGATTCCACAACAGCCGGCAACTATCCAATTACTGTAACGCTGGATCTTGGACAGTATCATGCGACAAAGGATGTTGTCATCGTTGTGAAATAAAAATCATAACTGAAAAAAGTTTTATCAGAAAAGGATCCGCCTTTCCATGTAGGCGGATCCTTTATTAGATTAAATTATATTCTATTTTTCTTAAGACGCTATCGGTCTTCCCTAAAGTAGGATAATCCCAGACTTCCAGGCGGCTGGTTTTCTCTCTTATTCCGAAGGGAGGTAATGATCAGAACGATGATCGTAACCACATACGGAATACCTTTGTATAATTCTTTCACTGCAAGCTCTGTTCCGGTCGGCAGGAAGATGTGAAGGATATACAATCCGCCGAACAGGATGGAAGCCCAGATAGAATGTCCCGGTCTCCAGATTGTGAAGATGACCAATGCGATAGCCAGCCAGCCTCTGTCGCCGAATGCATCGTTTGCCCAGATGCCGCTGGAATAATCCATTACAAAGTACAGACCGCCTAGCCCGGAGATCATTGCGCCAAGGCAGGTGGCAAAGTATTTATATCTGGTCACATTGATGCCGGCTGCATCTGCCGTACCAGGATTTTCTCCTACTGCACGCAGGCTTAAGCCAGTCCTTGTACGTGATAATATTACAGCTGCAATAATTGCCAGAATGATGGCAACATATGCCAGGAATCCGTAGGAACAGAAAATGGTGCCAAACCAGCCGAGTCCTTTAGCAAATGGTAATTGCGTCTTGAAGAACTTACCAGTCTGATTCAGGACGATGGACGGGACTTCACTGTTCGTGATCTTGATCAGAGAACCACCGAAGAAGTTACCAATACCAATACCAAATGTTGTCATTGCAAGACCGGTCACGTTCTGGTTTGCTCTGAGCGTAACTGTCAGGAAGCAGTAAATCAGACCCATCAGAAGGCTGCCAACCAGACAGCATACCAATGGTATCGCAATTCCCAGAAAGGCCGTCATATTCTGTGCCCCGACTTTTGTTTCATAGAAGAAGGAGCCTATAACACCACAGATACCACCGACATACATAATACCGGCTGTACCAAGATTCAAGTTACCACTCTTCTCTGTGATCGTTTCACCGACACAGCCGAACATCAGCGGAATGCCCTGCGTCACAGCACGAGGAATGAAGGAAAGAAGAAACTTAAGCATCGATCTTTACCTCCTTCCTTGTTTTTTTCAGTGCAATTTGATAGTTCAGGAAGAACTCGCACCCGATGATAAAGAACAGCAGGATCCCGGCAAGGATCGAACCGAAGGAATCATTCAGTCCGTAAATCGTGGAGATTTCAGAAGCTCCACGGCTTAAGAACACAAGTAAAAGGCTGGTCAGGATCATAAAGAACGGATTAAATTTAGCCAGCCAGGCAACCATAACACCGGTGAATCCTCTGCCATCAACGATCGTCGTTGTCATTGTGTGGCTGGTACCGGAAACAAGGAGGAAACCAACAAGTCCGCAAATTGCGCCGGAAAGAAGCATGGTTCGTATGATAACGCGCCTTACTTTGATTCCGACGTAACGGGCGGTTGCCTCACTCTCTCCAACGACCGAAATCTCATACCCGTGTTTGGTATATCTCATATAAATATAGATAACCACCGTCAAAACAATGATGATCAAAATATTCAGAAGATACTGATTATTGCCGATACGCGGCAGCCAGCCTGCCATCGTATTTGCGTTGATAATACCGATCTGGCTTGCTCCTTTCGGATTCTCCCAGACTACAATGAAATAAGCAATGATCTGCGTTGCCACATAGTTCATCATCAGGGTGAACAACGTTTCATTGGTATTCCATTTCGCTTTGAAAGCAGCCGGGATCAGTGCCCAGATTGCTCCGGCCAGCACTGCACAGATCAGCATGATCAAAATAAGAATGATATTTGGGATTTTCCCTCCCAGAAGGATCATTGGAGCCGTTGCGCCAAGACAGCCCATTAGGGTCTGTCCGTCGCCTCCCAGATTCCAGAAACGCATCCGGAATGCTGGAGCCAATGCCAGCGAGATTCCTAAAAGGATCGCCATGTTCTGTGCGGTGACCCAGATACGCCTGCTAGTACCAAAGGCACCGGACAGCATCGTCTTATAGACATCCAGCGGATTGATCTTCACCAGAAGCATCGTTATGATACCGCAGAGGATGAGCCCCATGATCACGGCAATAACCCGGATCAGCCATGCACGATACCAAGGCAGCTCCTTGCGTCTGGTAATATGAAACAGAGGTACTTTGCTCAGAGTATTATTCATCTGCTTTCCCACCTCCTATCTTAGTCATCATCAGGCCGACTTCGTTCTTTGTAGCCGTCCTTCCGTCAATAATGCCGCTCACTTCACCGCCGCAAAGAACCAGGATCTTATCAGAAAGTTCCAGCAAAACATCCAGATCTTCGCCGACATATATTACAGCAACTCCAGCTTTTTTCTGGCGGTTGATCAGATCATAAATGGTATAAGAGGAGTTAATATCCAGGCCCCTGACTGCATAGGCCGTTAAAAGTACCGTTGGAGCAGAAGATATTTCTCTGCCGACCAGAACTTTCTGCACATTGCCGCCGGACAGCTTGCGGACAGGCGTTTCCACACTTGGTGTATTGACCTCCAGTTCCTGAACGACGTGCTCTGCCAATGCATGTGGTGACTTACGATCCGTAAAAATACTTTTTCCTTTTCGGAAGGAACGAAGCATCATATTTTCGGACAGATCCATATTTCCGACCAGTCCCATACCCAGACGATCTTCCGGAACAAAGGAAAGTGAAACGCCCATTTCTGCAATCTTCAATGGATCTTTTCCAATCAGTTCTTCCTCACTTCCGTCATCATTCACGTAAGCAATGCTTCCTGTTTCCACAGGCTGCAGACCGGCAATCGCTTCCAGCAGCTCTTTCTGGCCGTTACCTGCAATTCCTGCAATTCCCAGGATCTCACCACTTCTTGCTGTAAAACTGACATGATTCAATCGAACGACACCGTCCATGCTGCGGATCGTCAGGTCTTTGATCCGGATCCGTTCCTTCGGATCTACTGGTTCCGGCCGGTCAATATTCAATGTAACAGCATGTCCAACCATTGCATCGGTCAATTCCTGAGCGGTTACGTTCTTGGTTTCATAATCGCAGATATATTGCCCTTTTCGTAAAATTGCGACACGGTCAGAGATATCCAGGACTTCATGAAGCTTATGGGTAATGATGATGATCGACTTCCCATCTGCCTTCATGTTACGAAGGACTGCAAATAATTTATCTGTTTCCTGCGGTGTCAGAACGGCGGTTGGTTCATCCAGAATCAGAAGGTCTGCACCTCTATACAGTACTTTTACGATCTCAACTGTCTGTTTCTGGGAAACGCTCATCTCATAGATCTTCTGATACGGATCTACTTCAAATCCGTATTTCTGGCAGATCTCGGTGATCCGTTCCGCTGCTGCCTTTACATTTAAGCCGCCTTTTTCTTTTAATCCCAGGATGATGTTCTCTGCTGCTGTCAGCACATCGACCAGCTTAAAATGCTGGTGGATCATACCGATTCCAAGATCAAAGGCATCTTTCGGATCACGAATGCTGACCAGATTGCCGTTTACATATATTTCGCCTTCATCTGGGAAATAAATGCCGCTCAGCATATTCATGAGGGTTGTCTTTCCACTTCCGTTTTCGCCCAGCAGAGCCAGGATCTCTCCTTTATAAACATTCAGGGAGACATCATCATTTGCGACGACTTTATCACCAAAGCGTTTCGTTATGTGTTTTAACTCTAAAATCGGAGACTGCTGATCCAAGATAGTTCTCCCTCCTATTAATCTCTATCCATACGATACAGGCAAAACGAAAAAAGAACGTTTTCGGTTTGCCTGTGCCGTTCGGTTTGTTAAAAACAAGATAGGGAGGCTTTACAAGAAAGCCTCCCTGCGTTGTTTTCTGTAAAATTAGAATGCGGTATCAAGCAGTGTGATGCCATCGATCTGAATATCAAAGTACGGAGCGGAACGGAATTTGGATTCTGCAAATGCGCCGTCAATGATAACTTCAGTATCAGCTTCATAAGCCGGATCGCTGTCTACGTCAGCCATGTAAGAGGTAACCGGTGCGCCATCTTTTGTAAAGGTAGTGGTATCAAATACCTTAAGTTCGCCGGAAGCAAGTTTTGCTTTAACTTCTTCAATAGCTGCTGCGGTTCCTTCTGCTGCAACTGCTTCATTCACTTCGGTCAGCTGAACGCTGTCTGTCTCCAGAGTTCCTGTCCAGTCTTTGTCAACTGCTTTGCCAGCTTTCACACACTGGATAGCATATTGATAATATGGAGCCCAGTTGATTCTGGAAGAAACGATGAATGTGTTCGGGCCAGCTGCCTGTGTAGAACCATTGTAGGATACGTTTGGAACACCTGCATTCTCGCAAGCGGTCGGAGCGCCAAGGGAGTCAGCATGCTGAGAAATCAGAGCACATCCTCTCTTGATCAGTGTTTCAGCGCCTTCCTGCTCAGCTGCCGGATCATACCAGGAACCGGTGAAGGTTACATCCATGGTAACGGTCGGGCATACGCTCTTAGCGCCAAGATAGAAGGAAGTATATCCGGAGATAACTTCTGCATAGGTGAATGCACCAACATAACCCATCTTAGCCTGATCAGCAGTGATCTTGCCAGCTGCGATCATCTCATTCAGTTTCATGCCTGCTGCAACGCCTGCAAGGAAACGTCCTTCATAAATAGAAGCGAATGCGTTTGCATAGTTTGGTAAATTCTCAGTGTGTGCCTTTGTTCCTGTTGCGTGGCAGAACTGCACATCCGGGAATTCCTTTGCAGCCTGGATCATATAGTCCTCATGTCCGAAGCTGTCTGCACAGATCAGTGTGCATCCTTTGTCAGCCAGGTCAACTGCGGTATCGTAGCAGTCCTGTGTTTCGCCGATATTGGTTCTGATCAAATACTCAACGCCCTCTGCTTCGCAAGCCTCAGTGAAGCCCTTGATGAAGTTAAGGTCATAGGTGGAGTTCTCATCATGTAAGCAGATGAGGCCAACCTTCATCGTTGAAGCTGCAGGAGCTGCAGATGATCCGGAGCCAGCCGGTGCCGGTTCTTCTTTCTTTCCGCATGCTGCCAGCATTCCAACTGCAAAGATCGCAACCAGTACCAGTGCGAATACTTTTTTCATGCCTTTCATTTTCCCTAATCCTCCATGTTTTTAAAATTATTTTTAACTAATATTTCAAAGGGAATATCCCTTTATTGCACATTATCAATCGATAAATTCAATTCCTGTTTCCGGATCCATGCGAATGATCCGCGCCAGGCTTTCTACCCTTACGCCCATATCTCGCAGTTTCTGACCGCCGTCCTGGAAAGCCTTTTCGATGACGATCCCACATCCAACACACTTTGCTCCAGCCTGCTCGATCAGATCCATAAGACCGACCAAAGCACATCCGTTTGCCAGAAAATCATCAATGATCAGAACGGAATCATTTTCATTAAGATACTGCTTCTCAATCCGCGCCTGATAAGAATTCCCATGTGTATATGACATGATTTCTGTACAGTAACAATCATCTGAAAGGTTCTTGGTCTGATGCTTTTTTGCAAACAGAACCGGCACGTTAAAACAGACTGCCGTCATGCAGGCAATCGGAATTCCGCTTGTTTCTATCGTTAATACCTTTGTGATTTTTTCATCCTGAAAAAGACGGTGAAATTCTTCCCCGATCTGCTGCATAAACGGAACGTCGATCTGATGGTTCAAAAAAGAACCCACCTTCAGGACATTTCCCGGGTATACTTTCCCTTCACGACAGATTTTTTCTTCCAGTGCCTTCATTTTGTCAATCCCCGAATCATTGCAAAGGCCTCAAAGAATGAAAAAAAGATTTCAAATGCGTTTTTAGCAGCAACGACAATTAAGCCTCACACATTCTGAAATCTCAGAACTTTGAGCCGGTAGTCGTAACTTCCAGGCGTTACGGTAGAAACATTTGGGCCTGTGAGTTGAACTCCTTGAATCCAAAACACACTATCCAAACCTATACTGGCAAATATGAAATTGTCAAAAATCTCACCCTAACCAAAGAAAGATTTACTTGAAAATCTTACGTGATGATAATATCAGCCGATGTGGAAAAAGTCAATTGAACTTTCCCGTTTTTTCCACATTTTGTGTATTATTTTGGTACACAAGCACTAAATATGGTGGTTTTCCTTTGATTCGAGCCTCAGCCTTTTCATCTGCCTGGTCCCCAGCTGTGTTGCCTGTTTTTCAAACCAGATGTCATCATATGGTCTGGCTGGTTTTTTACCTAATTTTTCGCTGATCCTGCGAAACCAGTACCGGAGTGACGATGGCAATGAAACTAACGGAATCATAAGCGGCCCGTAGCAGCAATTCTGAATCGCATGTCCAAATTCATGGTTTTTCAGACTGTCCCCTGAATATTTATCCTTTAGAAAGATCAGTCCCCATTCTGCTCCGCCCCAAGGCTTTTTGCCGGTCTCAAAATACCAGCTCCATCCCCACTTTCTCGGTCTATGCCCTGTCAGGAGCATGATAAGCGCAATAAAAAGGCCTGCTGTGGTATACAAAAGGCCCCATGTAAATGATAAGAAATAAAAAGTCTTTTTTGTCATTCGAATTCCGTCTGTTTTTTTGGCAGAGTTTTTTTAGGAAGGGTTTTATTAACAGCAGCAATCCGGTCATCTGAAACTGTGATGATCCCATATTCTCCGTTAGCAACGCTTCCCGGATTAAATAGCAGAAGACCATTCTTTTTTTCTTTTAATGGTCTATGTGTATGTCCAAATAGAACGACTCTGCAGTTTTCCAAAGCGGCACGCTCTGCTATTTTATCCGTTCCGTATTTTACCCCCTGTTCATAGCCATGGGTGATGTAAAAACGAACTTTATTAATCGGACGGATCAACGTCACTTCTTCAAAACTGTCCCTGTCACAGTTTCCTTTCACCTGCATGATTTTTGGATCATCTCCGTAAATATCAATATGCAGGTCTGAAAGGACTGCATCCAGGTCTTTTTCTCCGTCACCAAGATAAATGATCACATCTGCCATATTTGTAATAATGATGTTTTTCAGTTTTCCGACCCGTCCATGTGAATCAGAAAGTATCAGGATTTTCGTATTCATGCGAGTATTGTACACGCGAGAAAGCGCATTCGCAAGCTTCGCTTGCTCATGCATTTTGCTTCGCAAAATGTAATCAAAAGAAAAAGAAAACAGTCTCATAAATGGACTGTTTTCTTTTTCTTCCGATTTCGCTTTTCTCAGCAAGTGCCGCAGATCGGAATCGAACCGATACGATGTTGCCACCACGGGATTTTAAGTCCCGCGCGTCTGCCAGTTCCGCCACTGCGGCAGTCACGTTTTTTTAACGCGATTCGTATTATATCTGAAAAGTATTGATTTTTCAAGGAAAATCGCGTAAATATTGTTGTTTCTTTTTTTATCCATCCGGGCATACTTTCAGCATTGTTTCTATTAAAAATGTGTAATAGAATACAGGAGAAATGGCAATTCAAATTGAGACAGTAAAAACCGATATCTTTGACATGAAGTTCTTTCGTTTTGGGAAAGGAAAGAAGCCTTATGTCATCATTCCCGGAATCAGCATTCAAAGCGTCATGAATTCGGCAGATGCAATTGCCGAAAACTACGCTGTCATGGCCGATGAATACGAAATATATGTATTTGATCGACGGGAAGATCTACCGGCATCTTACTCCATCAGGGAAATGGCAAGAGATACAGCGAAAGCCATGAAGACCCTGGGACTGCACGATGTCTATCTTTTTGGTGCTTCACAGGGTGGAATGATCGCACTTGTGATTGCTATAGAGTTTCCGGAGTTAGTCAAAAAAATGGTCCTCGGCTCCACTTCTGCACATATTGCTAAATGGCATGATTCTGCCCTCGATCATTGGGAGCACCTGGCAAAAGAGAAAGATGGTGTCAAATTATATCTGGAATTCGGAAAAGAAATCTATCCGCCGGATGTATTTCACCAATACGAAGATGCACTCATATCAGCTGGAGAAAAAGTAACAGAGGAAGAAATAGAACGTTTTCTGATTCTCTTAAAAGGATCAAGAAATTTTGATGTCATCGGAGAGCTCTATAAGATCCAGTGTCCGGTCCTGGCTATAGGCGTTTATGAAGATGCAGTTCTGGATTCAGATGCGACAATGGAAATTGCAGAAAAACTGGATGAACGGATAGACTTTAAGCTCTATATGTATAAAGGTTATGGGCATGCAGCTTTTGACACAGCACCGGATTATAGAGAACGGATCATGAAATTCTTTGAACAATAGATAACAAAAAAAGAGGCGTACAGCCTCTTTTTTTACGACCCAGATGAGACTCGAACTCACGACCTCCGCCGTGACAGGGCGGCGCTCTAACCAACTGAGCCACTGGGCCTTGTTGCAAAATGTCCCTTATTGGGCAGTGGACCCTCAGGGACTCGAACCCGGGACCTACCGGTTATGAGCCGGCTGCTCTAACCAACTGAGCTAAGGGTCCAAAAAAGCCGATGGGGGGACTCGAACCCTCAACCTGCTGATTACAAATCAGCTGCTCTGCCAATTGAGCCACATCGGCGTAAAAAATGAAAACTATATTTTCAAATGACCCCGACGAGAATCGAACTCGTGTTACCGCCGTGAAAGGGCGATGTCTTAACCGCTTGACCACGGGGCCATAATATGAAAGAACTCCCCGAGTAGGGCTCGAACCTACAACCCCTCGGTTAACAGCCGAGTGCTCTACCATTGAGCTATCGAGGAATATGAGGTACGTACCCTCAAAACCGCACATACATATTACTTGCTTATTATATAATATTTAACCCATTGGGTCAATAGAAAGTCGGTCATTCGACGCTCGTTT
>JAGCAK010000012.1 GCA_017652745.1 Lachnospiraceae bacterium | reverse complement strand
GTCTTTCTGGCACAGGTGGGCGATGACAAGTACCAGCTCTCCCGTTCCGAATCCTTTATTTATGAGGGCACTTAACTGATGAGCTGGTGGAGCGTGATCGTTGCCATAGTGCTGATCCTGGCTGTGATCTTAACGATCAGGGCCTTCTACGAATATGCATCGCTGGTGCGGACAGATTACGAGATCGAAACAGATAAATTTCCGGAAGGAAAACGGCTAAGGCTCCTGGTGCTCAGCGACCTGCATGACCGCGTCTATGGCCCGGAGAATGAAAAATTGCTGGACATGATGAGATCCTGCGAGCCAGACGCGATCCTTCTGACCGGGGATATTCTGACTGCATCCCGCAAAAAGGATCCGAACCAGGTATTTGCCTTCCTTGCAAAGAGCAGCAAGATCGCACCGATGTATTATGCGCCGGGCAACCACGAACGGAAGATCAAAGAGAAGAAAGAGACCTTCGGTATTCTTTACGATGTGTTCCGCCGGACCTTAAAGCAGAATCAGATCTGCTATCTGGAAAACGAGAAAACTATTCTGGATGATAATGTGACCCTTTACGGACTGGATCTGGATCTGAAGTATTATCCAAAACTGCCTTATAAGAACAAAAAGCCGATCTATTCCGCACAGGAGATGGAAGAGGACCTGGGAACGATGGATCCGGCCCGTTATAATATCATCCTGGCACATTCGCCGCGCTATTTTAACGCTTATGCGTCATCAGGAGCTGACCTGGTCCTTTCCGGGCATTATCACGGCGGTGCCGTCAGGATCCCTAAGCTGGGCGGCGTGATCTCCCCGCAGTTTGTCTTTTTCCCGGAATATGATAAAGGGGTATACAAAAAGGAAAATACGGAAATGATCGTATCTTCCGGTTGCGGATCGCACAAAGTTCATTTAAGATTATTCAATAAACCGGAGGTTATGGTAGTAGACATACATGGACATCTCATTTAAAGTGCAGGCGTTTGAGGGACCGTTGGACCTTCTCCTGCATCTGATCGAAAAAAACCAAGTAGATATTTATGATATACCGATCGCAATGATCACGGATCAGTATCTGGCGTATCTTTCTGAAATGGAAAAACATGACGCGGATATTACCAGTGACTTTCTTGTGATGGCTGCAACGCTGCTGGATATCAAGGCCAGGATGCTTCTGCCAAAGGATACGGATGCAGAGGGCAATGAAGAAGACCCTCGTGCAGAGCTGGTAGAAAAACTGATCGAGTATAAGACCTATAAATTTATGTCCCTGGAGCTGAAGGACAAAGCCATTACGGCGTCCAAAGCCATGTACAAAGGCTCAACAGTCCCGGAGGAAGTGGCCAAATATGAGCCTCCGGTCGACCTGGACAAGTTCTTGGGCGATCTGACACTTGCCAGGCTGAAGGCCGTCTTTGATGATGTCTTAAAGCGCAGCAGCGAGAAGGTTAACGAAGCAGCCATGCGCTATGGACGGATCCAGAGAGAAGAGATCAGTATCCCGGATAAGATCATACAGCTGCGGGAATACTGCAGCACGCATGAGCAGTTCAGCTTCCGGTCACTGATCGAATCTCAGGTGACACGGGTAAACATCATCGCAACCTTCCTGGCACTGCTGGAGCTGATGAAGACCGGTGAGGTCTGGGCCGAGCAGGAAGGAAACGATTCGGATATCATTCTGCATACAGGAAAAGCGGAGGAAGAGGAAATTGGAAACGAAGAAAATGAAAGCAGTGATTGAGGCGATCCTTTTCACCTTGGGTGATTCGGTGGAGATATCGCGTCTTTGTCAGGCTTTAGATACAGATAAGAAGACCATCAAAGCACTGGTGGAGGAACTGAAGGCAGAGTACGAGGCAAGAGAGAGCGGGATCAAGATCATTGAGATTGAAGATTCCTACCAGATGTGCACGCGCGAAGAAGCCTATGAATCTTTGATCAAGATTGTTTCCATTCCAAAGTCCTACCGTCTGACGGACATTCAGCTGGAGACCCTTTCCATCATTGCATATAAGCAGCCAATCACAAAGATCGAGGTGGAAAAGATCCGCGGCGTGACGAGCGACCGTGTGATCAACCGTCTGATCGATGTTGGTCTGGTGGAAGAAAAGGGTCGGCTTAATACACCGGGACGCCCTATTATTCTGGGCACAACGGAAGAGTTCCTGCGCCGCTTTGGTCTGTCTAACTACGACGAACTGCCGAACATTCAGGCAGAGCAGGTAGAGACGTTTAAGATCGAAGCCGAGGAAGAACTGGGCTTCCATCCGGAAGTGGTTCATGACGAGATGGAGGATGTGGAAGGCCAGATCTCTCTGGACCTGCCGCAGGAACCAAAGGAAGAATTTGAAAAGTTTGAAGATGACTCGCCGCATGATCCGGAAGAGATCATTGATGTTGGAATCTGATGAAACAGGTAGCAGTGATCGGCGGCGGCGCAGCTGGTATGATGGCAGCCATTACGGCAGCAAAAGAAGGCGCGCAGGTCACGATCTATGAAAAAAATGAAAAGCTCGGGAAGAAGCTCTATATCACCGGCAAGGGCAGATGCAATCTGACCAATTTCTGTGAGCCTTCAGACTTTTTTCCAAATGTTGTGAGCAACCCGAAATTTCTTTACAGCGCGGTATCGTCCTTCACCAGTAAGGACACCTGCGCTTTTTTTGAAGATGCCGGGCTGAGGCTGAAAGTAGAGCGGGGCAACCGCGTTTTTCCTCAGTCGGATAAGTCTTCAGATGTGATCAAAACACTGGAAAAAGAGCTGAAGGCCAATCATGTGAAGGTCTGCCTCCACAGGGAGATAAAAGATCTTGCGGAGCTGAAGGAGGATGCCATTATCATTGCGACTGGCGGCATCACTTATCCGTCCACCGGATCGACCGGAGACGGCTACCGGTTTGCTAAGGAAATGGGGCATGATGTCAGGGAGCCGATCCAGGCATTGGTTCCGCTCCTGGCAAAAGATGATTTTATCGGCAGGCTGGAAGGGTTGTCCCTTCGCAATGTCAGCGCCGTGATCAAAAGCGGAAAGAAAAAGTACTACGAAGGTTTTGGAGAGATGCTTTTTACGGACCGGGGTGTCAGCGGACCGCTGATCCTTTCTGCGTCCAGTTATGTCGGCCGTAAACTGGAAGAGGCAGAATGTATTCTGCATATTGATCTGAAGCCGGCGCTTTCGGAAGAGATGCTGGATGCACGGATCCTGCGGGATTTTGAGGAGCAGAAGAATAAAGACTTCCGGAATGCATTAGGGAAACTGCTTCCTGCAAAACTGATCCCGGTGATGGTGGAATTATCCGGCATTGATCCGTTTAAGAAGGTGAACACCATAACCAAAAAGAGCGGGAGCGGCTAAGGGGTCTGATCAAAGATCTGCCGATCCATCTGGAGCGGTGCGCAGATGTGAACCAGGCCGTGATCACAAACGGCGGCGTCAGCGTCAAAAAGATAGACCCGAAAACGATGGAGTCAAAACTGCAGAAGAATGTATACTTTGCGGGAGAGGTCCTGGATGTGGATGCTCTGACCGGAGGGTTTAATCTGCAGATCGCATTTTCAACAGGTTACGCAGCGGGGAAAGCTGCAGCGAAAGGAACAGATATGAAACAGATAGCAATTGACGGACCTGCAGGCGCAGGCAAGAGTACCGTGGCAAAGATCCTGGCAGAACGGCTGGATTATATGTATGTGGATACCGGCGCTATGTACCGGACCATCGCACTGGCATGCATCCGGAAGGGCATTGATCTGGCAGATGAAGCAGCAGTCAGCAAGGTCTGCGCAGAAGCGGATATTTCCATCAAGTACGAGAACGGCGTGCAGGTGATGTATCTGGATGGCGAAAACGTGAGCGAAGCGATCCGGAACGAGGAAGTCAGCAAAGCCGCATCCGATACTTCCAAGTTTCTGAAAGTGCGCGAACGTCTGGTGCAGATGCAGCGGGATCTGACCAAGGAATACAACGTGATCATGGACGGCAGAGACATCGGTACAGCCGTGCTCCCGGATGCTACGCTGAAGATCTACCTGACAGCCTCTGTTCAGGTGCGTGCAGAACGCCGCTATAAGGAATACAAAGAAAAAGGGATCGCATGCGAGCTGGAAGAGATCAAGAAAGATATCGAGCAGCGCGATCATAATGATATGACAAGGGAAATCTCACCGCTTCGCAAAGCAGACGATGCTGTAGAAGTGGATACCTCCGATCTTACGATCGATGAAGTGGTGCAGAAGATCATCGACTTATGGAAGTAATTCTGGCAAAGAGCGCCGGGTTCTGCTTTGGGGTGGAACGGGCTATCAAACTGGTCTACGAACAGATCGAAAATAATCAGGACGGACGGAAGATCTACACGTTCGGGCCGATCATTCATAATGACATCGTAGTCAAAGACCTGGAGTCCAAAGGGGTGTTTGTTTTTGAGGACGAAGACCACTTTGAGAAAATCGCCGGAAGCATTCTTATCATCCGCTCCCATGGTGTGCCGAAAGCCATTTACGATAAGGCAGAAAAAGAAGGGATCAGGATCGTGGATGCCACCTGTCCGTTTGTGAAAAAGATCCACAATATTGTGGCGGAACACAGCGAAATGGGGGAGGAGATCGTCATCATTGGCGATAAGGATCATCCGGAGGTAAAAGGCATTATCGGATGGGCAAAAGGCAGGGTCTTTGTCATCAAAAATGAGCAGGAAGCAAAGGATTTTAAGCCGTCCGAAGGGGCGAGGGTATGCGTGGTCTCGCAAACCACATTTAACCTTTTAAACTTTCAATATTTAGTTGAAATATTGGAAGGAAAAGGGTATGATGTTTGTACAATTAATACGATTTGCAATGCGACACAGGCTCGGCAGGAAGAAGCTGGGTCTGTTGCGCACCTTGCTGATAAGATGATCGTGATCGGAGATCCGAAGAGCTCCAATACACAAAAGCTTTATGGCATATGCAAAGAGTATTGTGTGGATACTTACTATATTCAGACACTTAAGGATTTAGACAATGTCGATCTGCAAGATACTAAAATCGTAGGTATTACAGCAGGGGCATCAACCCCAAATAATATTATCCAGGAGGTTTTTCTTTATGTCAGAGGAAAAAAGCTTTGATCAAATGATTGATGAATCAATCAAAACAATACGTACGGGGGAGATCGTTGACGGCACTGTTATATCCGTGAAACCTGATGAGATCGTTTTGAACATCGGGTACAAATCTGACGGTATCATCACCAAAGAAGAATTTACCAATGACTCTTCGGTCGATCTTACAACAGTTGTTTCTGTTGGAGATCCGCTTCAGGTAAAGATTCTGAAAGTTAACGACGGTGACGGCCAGGTTGCTCTTTCCTACAAACGTATCAGTGAGGAGAAAGCAAACAAGAGAGTTGAAGAAGCTTTCGAAAACAAGGAAGTCCTTACCGTCAAGGTTGAGAAGGTCACCACAGGTGGTCTGATCACTACATTTGAAGGCGCTAAGATCTTTGTTCCTGCTAGTCTGGTATCAGATACGTTTGAAAAAGATCTGGACAAATATATCGATCAGGAGATCGAGGTCCTGGTTACCGAATTCAATCCGCGTAAGAGACGCATCATCGGCAACCGCAGAAAGATCCTGCAGGCAACCAAGAATGAAAGAGCAAAAGAACTGCTCGCATCTCTGCAGGTCAATGACATTGTGGAAGGTGAAGTTAAATCCGTTACCGGTTTCGGTGCATTCATCGATCTGGGCGGCGTAGACGGACTGCTTCATATTTCCGAGATGAGCTGGGGACGTGTGGATTCTCCAAAATCCATCGTTACTGTTGGCGAAAAGATCCGTGTCTTCATTAAATCTATTGAAGACAACAAGATCGCATTAAGCTGCAAATTCCCGGATCAGAATCCATGGGTCATTGCAAAAGAAAAATATAAACCAGGCACCATTGTTACTGGTAAAGTTGCAAGAATGGCAGACTTCGGTGCATTCATTGAGCTGGAGCCTGGCATTGACGCACTGCTTCATGTTTCCCAGATCTCTAAGAAACATGTAAAGAAACCGGCAGACGTTCTGAAGGTCGGTCAGGTTCTGGATGCTAAGGTTGTTGACTTCAAAGAAGATGAGAAAAAGATCAGCCTGAGCAGAAGAGATTTTGAAGATGATCTTGTTCCGGATGAGAAAGAAGCTATCATTGACGACGCTGCAGAGCAGGCTGAGACCTTAGCAGGCGCACAGGCAGAAGCTGCTGCAGAGGCTGTTGAAGAAGTAAAAGAAAAAGCTGAAGCAGTTGTAGAAAACGTTGAAGAAAAAGCTGAAGAAGTTTTTGAAGAAGTCAAAGACAAAGCGGAAGATATTGTGGATGAGGTAAAGGACAAAGCTGCTGATGTCATCGAAGATGTCAAAGAAAAAGCTGAGGACTTTGCAGCAGAAGCAGCCGCTAAAGTTGAGACCGTTGCGAACGAAGTCAGCGAAAAGGTGGAAGAGTTCATCAACGGAGAAGACGCTCAGTAATTTATGAGAGTGATCGCAGGAAAAGCCAGGAGACTGCCGTTAAAGGCAGTTCCTGGCTTAGATACAAGGCCGACAGTCGACAGGATCAAAGAAACTTTATTTAATATCCTGAATCCTTATATTCCGGGTTCCGTTTTTCTGGATTTGTTCAGCGGATCGGGCAGCATTGGCATCGAGGCACTGAGCAGGGGGGCCCGGAAATCTGTTTTTGTAGACAACAGCAGCAAGGCCGTTTCCGTGATAGAAGAAAACCTTGCTTTTACAAAGTTGTCTGATGATGCTCTGGTCATGCGCAAAACGGCACTTTCCGCCATCAGCGAGCTGGGCATGAAAAAGTATTACTTTGACATTGTCTACATGGATCCGCCTTACCAGGCCGCTCTGGAGGAGGAAACCTTAAAGGCATTGGAATCGGCCGGTATTATTGATGAAGAAACTCTGATCGTGATCGAGGCAGACAAGCATAATACGCTCCCGTTCATTGGAGACAGCAATTTCTCCATCATCCGGGAGAAAGAGTATAAAAATAATAAGCACTATTTTATAAAACTCGGAAAGCAAACAGCATGAAAAAAAGAGCCGTTTATCCAGGCACATTTGATCCGATCACACTCGGACATATTGATATTATCAAGCGGGCATCCAAGCTCGTGGACGAGCTGATCGTAGGTGTATTGAACAACAACAGCAAGACACCGTTGTTCACGCCGGAAGAGAGGGTCGAAATGATCCGGGAATCCGTTGCGGATATGCCAAACGTCAAAGTAATGGCTTTTGACGGCCTGCTTGTGGACTTTGCAAAGCAGCATAAAGCGCTGTTTGTAGTCCGTGGACTGCGTGCTGTAACAGATTTTGAATATGAATTCCAGATGGCACAGGCAAACCGCATTATTGACAAAGATGTGGATACGGTTTTCCTGACTACCTCGAATGCGTATTCCTACATCAGTTCCAGTACGGTCCGTGAGCTTGCTTCTTTTGGCGGTGACATCAGCAAATTTGTTACCAAAAGTGTAGAGAAGAAAGTGAAAGAAAAAATCAAAAAAAGAAATAAGTAACAGTCGGTTAGGAGAAGTACTATGAGTAGGATCGAACAGATTATTGCTGAAATCGAAGACTTTATTGACAGCTGCAAATATCAGCCTCTGTCCAACACGAAAATTATTGTCAACAGGGATGAGCTGGATGAGCTGATCGAAGATCTGAAACTGTCCATTCCGGACGAGATCAAAAAATATCAGCGGATCATTGCCAATCGTGATGCCATCCTTCGGGATGCACAGGAAAAATCGGACAGCATGATCAAGAGAGCCAACCAGATGACATCGAACCTGGTATCCGAGCACGAGGTCATGCAGCAGGCTTACAAGGAAGCATCCAAGGTCATTGAAGATGCAACCACGCAGGCTGGCCGGATCCTTGATAAGGCAACGGCAGAAGCCAATGAGCTGAAGAGAGCTGCAATGCAGTATACAGACAGTTCCCTGGCTGATATTCAGGATATCCTTTCAGAGGCTATTGAGAATCTGACTGTTAAGAATGATGCCATCATCCGTTCTCTGGAATCTTCTCTGGATGTGACAACACAGAACCGGAAAGAGCTGCATGCATCACCGATGCCGGAAGCATCCTATGCCGCACGGAAAGAAGCGGAAGCTGCTTATGAATTATATGATGAAAAAGCTCCTGCAGATGAAGAGGCATTTGATGACTACGATGATGATGACTTTGCAGAGTATGAGGACGACTACGATGATTTTGAAGACTTCAGTGAGCCAAAGGCTCCGGAGTTTGAGGAACCGGTCTACGGAAAACATAATCCTTCAAAATACGGCGGCGTCGATGAGGAAGATGAAGGTTTCGTAGATGGCAATGTTGAGGAAATCACCAACTTCAACTTGGACATCAGCGATTTTAAATAAACACTTAACGCCAGGTTCACAGCCTGGCGTTTTAATAATAAGGTGCACATGAGATTTTTGAATATTGCCAGCGGAAGCAGCGGCAATGCGACTTATATCGGAACGGAAGACACCCATATCCTGATCGATGCCGGGATCAGCCGGAAACGGATCAATGAAGGTCTGGCCAAAGCAGATGTTTCTTTGCATGATCTGGACGCAATCATGATCACGCATGAGCATATCGATCATATAGCTGCGCTGGGTGTTTTGGAAAGGACCCGTCCGATCCCTATCTACGCTACCCGTGGAACCATAGAAGGAATCTTATCCTGTCCGATGCTTGGCGATTATCCAAAAGATCTGTTTGTGGAAATTTATCCGGATGTTCCATTTACGGTAGGGGATATTTCTCTGAAGGCTTTTTCCATTTCGCACGATGCAGCCGATCCGGTCTGCTACCGGTTTGAAAACGGCGGAAGGAAAGGTGCCATTGTGACAGATCTGGGGACGTATGATCTGGAGCTGGCAGACTATCTGCAGGGACTTGACCTCTTAATGCTGGAGGCCAACCATGATAAGCGTATGCTGGAAGTGGGGCCGTATCCGTATCCGCTGAAACGGCGGATCATGGGAGAGCGGGGACATCTTTCCAATGAAGATGCAGGGGGATTCCTTTCACGCGTCCTTCATGATAAAATGAATCAGATCTTATTAGGTCATCTGAGCAGGGAAAACAATACACGGGAACTGGCATTGCTTTCTGTTATGACAGAGATCGACGGGGCGGATGTTCCGTACCGGGGAAACGATTTCCCGATCATCACAGCAAGGCACGATCAGCCAACAGAGGTATTTGAGGTATAAAGAATGAAAATCACAGGAATCATCGCAGAATATAATCCGTTTCATAACGGGCATGAATATCATCTGCAGCAGACAAGGGAACGCTTAAAAAGCGACTACATTGTAGTTGTGATGAGCGGCAATTATGTGCAGCGCGGGGCACCGACGATCGTTGATAAATACAGCCGTGCGGAAATGGCGCTGAAAGCAGGAGCAGATCTTGTTTTAGAGCTTCCTACCTGTTTTGCAACAGCCAGCGCGGAATATTTTGCATATGGCGGTGTGGCTATTCTTGATAAACTGCATATCGTAGATGATCTTTGCTTTGGAACAGAAAGCCTGGATTCCGTGGATGTCAGCGGAGGCAACGAGGGCATCAAAGTGGCGGTACAGAATATTACCGGGCAGTTTGGAAAGATCGCGGATCTTTTGGTTGATGAGCCGGAAGAGTTTAAGAATATCTTAAGAGCGGGTCTGAAGGAAGGACTTTCCCATGCGGCAGCCCGAAGCAAAGCAGTGGGCGAGATATTGGGCGAAGAGTATGTTACGGTCATGGAGACTTCCAATAACATTTTGGGCGTGGAGTATATGAAGGCACTGCGAAAACTGGAGAGCAAGATCCAGCCGGCGCCAATTGCAAGACGTCTGAACGCTCATAATGATATGACTATCATGGAAGGGTTCTCCTCCGCAACGGCGATCCGTAATGCCATTTATAACAAGTATGATATGAATGCGCTTTCTTCCACGATCCCGCAGTATTCGCTGGATATCCTGATGGACCGCTATCTGGACAGCTTCCCGATCTTCAGGGATGACTTTTCTCTGATCCTGGGAAGTGAACTGCTGAAAGCAAAGGAGACCACGGACCTGACCAAATACTTTGGTATTTCCGAGGATCTGGCAAACCGCATTCTGAATCTGAAAAATGATTTCCAGACCTTCATTCAGTTCCGTGAGGATCTGGCAACTAAGAGTATTACAAGCGCAACGGTCAGCCGTGCGCTGATGCACATAGTGCTGGGCATAACGGATGAGGACATGCGACAGCTCTACGACGCTGACGCCATTAAACATGTACAGGTGCTGGGCTTCCGGAAAGATTCGGAAGAGATCTTTGGTGAGATCAAACGCAATTCTGATATCCAGCTGGTTTCCAAACTGGCCGATGTCATGCGCGGCGGAGGACAGAAGGATAAGATGCTTCTGCAGAATGTCAATGCAGACGAAATGTACCGCATGGTTGCCATGAATAAATACAAATCCAATCTGAAGAATCCTTATACACAGGAGATCGTGATCGTTTGAGGATGATCCTTATGCGTTTCTTTGCGGCAGGTGTTTATTGAGGGGATATTATGAAAAAGATAAATAGAAAACTGATCGCGGGGACAGCGATGGTCGCTACGGCAGCGGCTCTGTCAGCATGCGGCTTAAACCCGACTGTTTACGGGCCTCCACCGATTTCAGACCCGGAAGTCACGATTGAAGATATTGACATTGGTCCGGAGGAGGATGTCTACGGACCGCCGGAATACTTTGACGAGACAGAGGCTGATGATTCTGTTACTGAACCGGAACCGCCGGTTTACGGACCGCCGGCTGGAGATCAATCCCCGGTTCAGCCATAATTTGTTTTATGATGCAGACAGATCTGGAAAAACTTTATCAATTTAAGAAAAAGGAATTAAAACTGCTTTCTGATTACAGAAAGCAGCTTTATTCTCGTCCGGATTTAAAACATTTCTTTCTGGAGCTGACGCTGCGCTGCAATGAGAGGTGCCTTCACTGCGGAAGCAGCTGCGGGGATGTGCCATCGGAAGAATTGTCTTTAGAGCAGTACCGGATGATCTTAGATCAGATGGCAGAAGACTTTGATGTGTCTTCTTTTATGCTGTGCATCACCGGAGGAGAACCGCTGCTGCGAAAAGACTTCTTTGATATATTAGGCTATGCAAATGAGAAGGGATACCGATGGGGCATGACCAGCAACGGTACGCTGATCACACCGGAAGTGGCACACCAGCTTCGCCTGGCAGGAATGAAAACGATCTCTGTCAGCATTGACGGGCTGGAGTCATCGCACGATGCATTCCGCCAGACCCCTGGCGGCTATAAGAAAGCCATGGAAGGCATCCAGAACCTGATCGATGAAGGCGGGTTCTCACATATTCAGGTCACCAGCGTCATGAATCATTCCAACATGCATGAACTGGATGCCCTTTATGAGATCTTCTGTGACATGGATATCGATTCGTGGCGCGTTATAGGCATCGAGCCGATGGGAAGGGCCTTGACGCACCCGGAGCTTTTGCTGACAGCTAAAGATCAGGAAAGACTTTTTGATTTCATCCGGGAAAAGAGAATGGAGAATATGCCTGTGACGTATGGCTGCAGCCATTATCTCGGGCTCAAATATGAAAAAGAGGTAAGGGAGCATTACTTTACCTGCAACGCCGGCATTTATACGGCCAGCATTCTTTGCAACGGGGATATCGTGGCCTGTCTGGATATTGAACGGCGGCCGGAACTGATCCAGGGGAATATCCTGAAGGATCGGTTTAAAGATGTCTGGGAAAACAAGTTTGCCTTCTACCGGCAGGGATTAGATACACAGTGCGAATTCTGCGCGGATTGTGATGTGAAAGAATTCTGTGCAGGCGGTGCTCATCACAGTTTTGATTATGACCGTAATGAGCAGCGCATCTGCTTTAAAGATCAGGCGTTCTTTGTCTGACCGTGGGCAGGTCAGTTGAGTCTGTTCAGGCGTTTCTGGCCTGTTGCTTTAAATAATGGTCCGCTTTTAAAATGGCAGCTATGGTCTTGCCGTCATCGATGGTTCCGTCCATGATCTCTTTGATCACTTCTTCCATCGGCATTTCCTTAATATTCAGAAACTCATCCTGGTCTAAATGGCGCTCACCTTTGTGAAGCCCTGTGGCCAGATACATCGTAATACGTTCCGTAGAGTAGGCTGCGGCTGGGCAGAAATCGCCCAGGCTGACCCAGTTGTCGGCTGTGATGCCGGTTTCTTCCAACAGCTCCCGCTTAGCGGCATCCAGACGGTCTTCTTCCAGCGAGTCCAGCTTGCCGGCCGGGATCTCCGTGATGACACGATTCAACGGATAGCGGAACTGGCGTTCCATGATGATGTTTCCGTCATCGGTCAGAGGGACCACGCAGACCGCACCCCAGTGCTTAAAGAGTTCGCGGGTCACTTCATGGCCGTTCGGCAGGCGGACGACATCCCGAAAGATATGCAGAAGCCGCCCGTGGAAGATTTCTTCCGAGCTTACCATGGTTTCAAACAGTTCATCTTTTTCGCTCATACTTTTTCCTTTGCAAGTGTATTTTGTCTGCAGGGAGTTTATTCCTCTCCGGGAAGTCAATTGCGTCAGACATTTTCGGGCCTGTACAGAGATCTGCCTCTGTGGGACCAACTATGTCTCGCGGAAAAACCCGATCAAGCCTGGAGGGAAAGCTATATCGTGCATGACGGAAATATTATATCGCGCTTTATGACAAAAGGGGAAATTGTTTTAAAAAAAGTGCTTATTTTCCACAATTCTTTGTTGTAATTCAGGGGTGATGGATTATAATGACTTAGTGTGGAAAAAAATGGCCTTTCGGCCCAAAATCGGAGGATGAGATGAGTTTTATTGAGAAAATGTTCGAGCAGGCAAGATCGGATAAAAAGACGATCGTTCTGCCGGAACCGATGGACAAGAGAACATTTGAAGCAGCAGAAAAGATCTTAAAACTGGATATCGCTAATCTGGTGATTATCGGTACGCCGGAAGAGATCGAAAAGAACGGGGCAGGGTTTGACCTGACCGGTGCAAAGATTGTAGATCCGTTCAACGATCCGAACAAACAGAAATATATTGATAAGTTTGTCGAGCTGCGCGGCGCAAAGGGCGTGACACCGGAGAGCGCAAAAGAGACGATGGAGAATGATTATATGTATTACGCATGCCTGATGTGCAAATGCGGCGATGCTGACGGTGCTGTCAGTGGTGCATGCCACTCCACCGGTAATACGATCCGCCCGGCACTGCAGCTGTTAAAGACAAAACCGGGTATCAGCGGCGTTTCCGGATTCTTTGTAATGGAAGTGCCAAATTGCGAGCTGGGCGAGAACGGCTTATTCGTTTTTGCTGACTGCGCAGTCAACCCGGACAATGATGAAGATAAAATGGCTGAGACCGCTGGTCTTTCCGCTGAGAGCTTTGAGTCCTTCTGCGGCGCTAAGGCTAAGGTTGCACTGCTTAGCTTCTCTACAAAGGGAAGTGCAAGCCATGACCGCGTGACCATGGTGCAGAACGCTACCGCAAAAGCTAAAGAACGCTTCCCGCAGTACGAGATCGACGGCGAGCTTCAGCTGGATGCCGCTCTGGTTGCTGAGGTTGGCGAACTGAAAGCTCCGGATTCGACGGTTGCCGGCCATGCAAATACACTGGTATTCCCGGATCTGGAATCCGGCAACATCGGCTACAAGCTGGTGCAGAGACTGGCTAAGGCTAACGCTTACGGCCCGATCCTGCAGGGACTTTCCATGCCGGTCAACGATCTGAGCCGCGGATGCTATGCGGACGACATCGTCGGCACTGTTGCTATTACGGCTGTTCAGGCACAGCGCGCAGGAAAGTAATTCATTGATGTGCAGCGCTTTGACGCGATCTGCACAGTGAGATGGCGCTTTGGCATACAGCTAGATTTGTGAAGGACGCCCCTTGGGGCGAGGTGAGAATAAAGCCGGACATCCGGCAAAACAGAATGGAGATTGAAGATGAAAATTTTAGTAATTAACTGCGGAAGGTCCTCATTAAAGTATCAGCTGATCGATTCCGATACGGAAGCAGTTTTAGCTAAGGGACTTTGCGAAAGAATCGGTATTGACGGAATGTTTACTTATCAGAAAGCCGGCGGAGAGAAGAAGGTCACTCAGATCGATCAGCCGGATCATAAGAAGAGCGTTTCCTTAGTGCTGGAAGCACTGACAGATCCGGAAAATGGTGTTGTCAAAGATCTTTCCGAGATCGGCGCAGTTGGTCATAGAGTCGTGCATGGCGGCGAAGCTTTTGAAGAGTCCGCTATCATCACCGATGAAATGATGAAGGCAGTGGAAGCCTGCAATGATCTTGCACCGCTTCACAACCCGGCAAACATCATCGGCATCAACGCCTGCAAAGAACTGATGCCAAATGTTCCGCAGGTTGCTGTATTTGATACCGCTTTCCATCAGACGATGCCGAAGGAAGCTTTCCTTTATGGTATTCCATATGAGTATTACACCAAGTTCAAGATCCGTAAATACGGATTCCACGGAACCAGCCATTCGTACGTTTCCCAGAGAACAGCTGAGATCCTGGGTCTGGATTACAGCAAGGCTAAGATCATCGTCTGCCACCTTGGAAACGGCGCTTCTATCTGTGCAGTTGACGGCGGCAAATCTGTTGAGACTTCCATGGGTCTGACTCCTCTGATGGGTCTGATCATGGGTACACGTTCCGGCGAGATCGATCCGGGCGTTATGGAATTCATTCATAAAAAGGAAAACCTGGATCTGGAAGGCGTTATGAATATCCTGAACAAGAGATCTGGTGTTCTGGGTCTGTCTGGTCTGTCATCTGACTTCCGTGACATTGACACGGCTATTGAGGACGGCAATGAGCAGGCTAAGATCGCAAAAGATGCATTTGTTCACCGTGTTGTGAATTATGTCGGCGCTTACATTGCAGTTATGAACGGCGTGGATGCTATCGCCTTTACAGCAGGTGTCGGCGAAAACGATCCGGATATGCGTAAAGATGTTATGTCTCATTTCGCTTACATGGGTGCAAAGATCGACGAAGAACAGAACAAATGCCGCGGCGTGGAGCGTGTGATCTCTACCGATGATTCAGCAGTGAAAGTTCTGGTTGTTCCGACAAACGAAGAGCTGATGATCGCCCGCGATACGGAAAGACTGGTACTGAAATAATTAGGCACAGCGGCATGGCGCGTTGATGAAATTTTGCTGTATTTTTAATAAAAATTGTCGTTGACAAAGCGCTTTACAGTGAGTATAATGCCAAAGTACGGCTTCTGTGCCGCTGATTCGGATGTTAAGGGAGGTGTACGAAATGAGTATTTGCCCAAAAAATAAAACTTCTAAAGCCAGAAGAGATAAGAGAAGAGCTAACTGGAAAATGAGTGTTCCAAGTCTTGCAAAGTGCCCAACTTGCGGAGAGCTTGTTATGCCGCACAGAGTTTGCAAAAACTGTGGTTCTTACAACAAGCGTACCATCATTGCACAGGAAGAGGCTTAATTAAGTTTTTCTCTTAATTGATTACGTTTATTATGGCTGCCGTGTCCGTAGGGATGCGGCAGTTTTTTTGCTTTTTTGGGTTTTTGTGGCCACGGATGGCGAGGGTGTATTTTGGTCATAAAGGGTCTTTGCAAATTATGACCAAGGAGAGAAAAAGAGCATTCTTGGTCATAAAAAAGAGGCAGCGGAGACTGCCTCTTTTGTGTGATTTATGGAGTGTTTTAATAGCTGATTAACAGTGAAGCGGGGTTTAGTAGCTGATGCCCTGCCACAGCATAGCATTTGCTACCTTCAGGAATCCGGCTACATTTGCGCCAACCTGCAGGTTGCCAGGTTTGCCTGCCTCTTCTGCAGCGGCTGCGCAGGACTGGTAGATATTGATCATGATGGAGTGCAGTTTCTCGTCCACTTCTTCTGCGGACCAGTAGATGCGTTCGCTGTTCTGGGTCATTTCCAGACCGCTTGTTGCCACATCGCCGGCGTTGCATGCCTTGGATGGTCCAAAGAGAACACCAGCCTCCTGGAATGCAGTAATTGCTTCCGGAGTACATGGCATGTTAGCACCTTCGCATAAGCACTGGATGCCATTTGCGATCAGAGCCTTTGCGCTTTCCTCGTTGATCTCATTCTGTGTTGCGCATGGAAGAGCAATGTCACATTTTACTGTCCAGATTCCAGCGCATCCGTCTGTATATTTAGCTTCCGGATGTACATCAATATATTCTTTGATCCTTCCACGGCGGACTTCCTTGATCTCGCGGATGGCTTCAATATCCACGCCGTTCTCATCATAGATATAGCCGTTGGAATCGCACATAGCAACAACTTTGCCGCCAAGCTCAGTAGCCTTGACTGCAGCATAGATTGCCACGTTGCCGGAACCGGAAACGACAACGGTCTTTCCATCAAACGAAGTGCCGTTTGCCTTAAGGACTTCATTGGTGAAATAGCAGACGCCAAATCCGGTTGCTTCTGTACGGATCAGAGATCCGCCGGCACCGACCATCTTGCCTGTGATGACGCCGGTGAACTCATTCTGCAGTCTCTTGTACTGTCCGAACAGGTAGCCGACTTCACGACCGCCAACACCGATATCACCTGCCGGGACGTCGGTATCTGCGCCGATGTGTCTGTATAATTCATTCATGAAACTCTGGCAGAAGCGCATGACTTCATTATCTGATTTGCCCTTTGGATCGAAATCGGATCCGCCTTTTGCACCGCCCATCGGGAGGGTGGTGAGGCTGTTCTTGAAGATCTGCTCAAAACCAAGGAATTTAATAACGGACAGGTTGACGCTCGGATGGAACCGCAGACCACCTTTGTATGGTCCGATCGCAGAGTTGAACTGGACACGGAAACCGCGGTTGACCTGGACTTTTCCAGCATCATCTACCCATGGAACACGGAACATAATGGTCCGTTCCGGCTCGACGAGTCGTTCCATAAGACCTGCCGCCTCATATTCCGGATGTTTTTCCACTACCGGCTCAAGGCTTTCGAAGACTTCCTCTACAGCCTGCAGGAATTCTTTTTCATCTGCGCAGCGGGAGGAGAGATCCTCATACACTTTTTTCAGATATGCGTTCGTTAATGCCATTTTTGTTCCCTTCTTTCGTTCGATTTTTGTTTTACCGCTAAGGAGCAGTAGCTGCGGAAGCGACATCGGGAAGAGGCCGGAACCGCTGATGCTTTATCACATTAAAGCGATAAAATAATGATAGAATTATATAACAAGAAGCTTTCTCTTTCAAGTAAAAATCTTTGGGCGATTTCCCCCTTTTTTTATGTATTTTTCACATCGTCCCTGCACTTGATTTCACTTGAAATAAGCATCTGTATCTAGTAATATTATCTGAGTAGTTTCCGGCCTGTTAAGGACCGGTCTCTACATGTGCTTTCCGAGGAGGAATTGGGAGTGGAAGAACGCAGAAAAACGATTGTTGCGCTGGATGCCATGGGCGGAGATTTTGCGCCGGCCCAGCAGGTTAAAGGTGCTGTAGATGCAGTCTGCGAAAACAAGAATATCGTTGTGAAACTGTTTGGTATCGAGGAGCAGGTCCGAGCCGAACTGGCCAAGTATTCCTATCCGGAAGAGCAGATCGAGGTCATTCATACACCGACCGTCATTGAGACGGCTGATCCGCCCGTACTGGCTATCAAAACCAAAAAGGACTCATCCATGGTGCGCGGACTTTTCTCTGTCCGCAACAAAGAGGCAGATGCTTTTATTTCCTGTGGATGCACCGGAGCGCTTTTGGTAGGCGGACAGACCATTGTCGGAAGGATCCGTGGGATCCAGAGAGGGGCGCTGGCATTTGTCATGCCATCCTTAAAGGGCCCGGTCCTGATGATCGACTGCGGTGCCAATGCAGATGCCAGACCGGAAATGCTTCTTCAATTTGCCCAGATGGGTTCCATTTATATGGAACATATTGTTGGCGTTGCGAACCCGAAGGTAGGTATTGTCAACATCGGTGAGGAAGAGGAGAAAGGAAACCTTCTGGTCAAGGAGACCTTCCCGCTTCTGAAGGCGTGTGACAGTATCAATTTTGTCGGAAGCGTGGAAAGCAGAGGGATCCCGGAGGGAGAAGTTGATGTAGTCGTCTGCGATGCCTTTGTCGGGAATGTGATCCTGAAAATGTATGAAGGCGTTTCGACCGCGCTGATCCACAAGATCAAAGATGTGCTGATGAGCAGCACCAAGACCAAGATAGGGGCGCTTCTGATCAAGAGCGACCTGAAAAACATGCTGAAGGATTTCTCCAGTGATGCTTACGGCGGTGCGCCGATGCTGGGCCTGAAAAACCTGGTGGTCAAGCCTCACGGAAATTCCAGCGCAGCGGTGATCAAAAACGCGATCCTGCAGTGCGAGGCCTTTGTGGCTGCAGACATTGTAGGAAAGATTGCGGAAAATATAACGGATCCGAAAGCAGGGTCCCAACCAGCAAAACAGGAGGAATAAGATGGAGTTTGAAAAATTACAGCAGATCATTGCAGAAGTTTTAAACATTGATCCGGATACGATCACAGTCGATTCCAGATTCATTGATGATCTGAGCGCTGATTCCCTTGATATCTTTGAGATCATCACAAGTATCGAAGATGCATTTGATATTACCATTGACGACAGCCAGGCAGAATCGATCGTCACCGTTGGAGATGCAGCGGAAGCGATCCGCAATGCCGTGAAATAATGGCAAATATAACCGATCTCGAAAATGTCATCGGTTATAACTTCACCAACAAAGAGTATCTTAAAACAGCGCTGACTCACAGTTCTTATGTCAATGAGAACAAGTACAAGGACACTTCATTGGAAGATAATGAAAGGTTCGAGTTTTTTGGTGACGCTATAATCGAGCTGTACATTAGCGAATATTTATTTAACAAGTATCACAGTTTCCCCGAGGGTGACATGACGAAGCTTCGGGCTTCCATGGTTTGCGAAAAAAGTCTGGCTGAATGCGCAAAAGAGATCCATCTGGGGGAATATCTCCGTATGGGAAAAGGGGAGTCTCATTCCGGCGGCAGGGAGCGCGCGTCTATTACATCGGACGCCTTTGAAGCGCTCGTGGCTGCCATTTATCTGGATTCTAAAGATGAAGAGATCACCCGCCGCTTTATCCATGAACATCTGATCAAAGGGCTGGAGAACAAGAAGCTTTTCTTTGATGCAAAGACAAAGCTGCAGGAGCTTACCCAGAAAGAAGGCAATAAAACATTGCGCTACGAACTGGTGGGTGAAAAGGGACCGGCACATGACAAGATCTTTGAGATCGCGGTCTATTTGAATGATCTGGAAATGGGAAGAGGAAGCGGCCATTCCAAAAAGGCAGCACAGCAGGCAGCCGCGCAGCAGGCGATCGAGAAAATTCAGACTGAACAGAAGTAGAGGTAGACATGTATCTAAAAAGTATAGAGATCCAGGGCTTTAAGAGCTTCGCAAAAAAGATCGTGTTTGACTTTCCGGACGGGATCACGGGCATTGTAGGTCCGAACGGTTCCGGAAAGAGCAACGTGGCTGATGCGGTCCGGTGGGTCCTGGGCGAGCAGAAGATCAAACAATTACGTGGTTCCCGCATGGAGGATGTCATCTTTGCAGGAACGGCTAACCGCAAGCCGTTAGGCTTTGCTTTCGTTTCCATTACACTGGATAACTCCGACCACAAATTAAAACTGCAGTTTGATGAGGTCACGATCTCCCGGCGTGTTTTCCGTTCTGGAGAAAGTGAATACATGATCAACGGCAGCATCTGCCGTCTGCGTGATGTGCAGGAGCTTTTATATGATACCGGTATTGGTAAAGAAGGCTATTCCATCATCGGACAGGGGCAGATCGATAAGATCCTGCAGGGTAAACCGGAAGAACGCCGGGAACTGTTTGATGAAGCAGTCGGTATTGTCAAATATAAAAAGAGAAAAACGATCGCGCTCAGGAAACTGGAAAACGAGCGACTGAACATGTCCCGCGTGAAAGACATTTTAAGCGAGCTGGGACGGCAGGTAGGTCCGCTGCGCAGGCAGAGCGAGGCGGCTGATAAGTATGTCCATTTCCGTGACGAGCTGAAGAAATACGACATCAACCTGTTTCTGTATGAGAATGGAGAGACCAAGACGAAGATCCGTGATCTGGTAGAAAAAGAGCGGATCGCTTCTGAAGATCTGGAACGCTCCAAGGCAGAGTATGAAGTCGCAAAAGAAGAATATGAAAAACTGAGCGAGACCATCCATCAGCTGGATGAAGAGATCAGCAGCATCCGCACCAAGATCTCCCAGGGCGACATTGTAAAAGAAAGCATGCTGGGCCAGATCAAGGTATATGAAGAGCAGATCAATTCTGCCAATGAAGCAGAAAGCCGCTACCGTGAGCGCCATGAAGAGATTACGGAGGCGATCAAAAAAGCGGAGGATGATAAAGAAGCCCTGACCAAGGATAAGGCAGACAATCAGGAAGCTTTGACCAAAGCGCTTTCTGCGGCCAACGATCAGGACAGCAAGGTTCTGATGGTTCAGAATGAGAGTGAAGAGATCCGGCAGGAGATCGAGAAAAAGAAAGAGCGTCTGATCGAGCTGGTCAATGCGAAGGGTACGATCAATGCCCGCCGGGAGCGTCTGGAGACGATGATGGAGCAGATGATCAAGCGCCGGGAAGAACTGACGCTGGATCTGGAGAAATCAGAATCTGACCGGACGGCGCAGGAAGAAAAAGTCAAAAGCCTGGAGAAAGAATTCCAGGAGGCAAAAGAGCAGGAATCATCGTTAACGGAAGATGTGCAGGCCCGCGAAAATGATCTGCGTGAGGCAGATCAGGATATCGCCCGTCTGAACAGAGAACTGGGCGAAGCCAGGACACAGTACACGGCAAATGAAGCCCGTCTGGATTCCCTGCGCAATATCACCGAACGGTATGAAGGCTACGGCTCCAGTATCCGTGAGGTCATGAAGCTGAAAGAGAAAAAGACCGGTATCCATGGTGTTGTTGCGGACATCATCAAGGTCGATAAGAAATATGAGATCGCCATTGAGACTGCGCTGGGCGGCAACATCCAGAATATCGTCACCGATACAGAAGCAACCGCCAAAGATGCGATCGCTTACCTGAAAGCTAATAAGTTTGGACGTGCTACGTTCCTGCCGTTAAAGGCTGTGACCGGACGCGAGGAATTTAGAAACGAGGCAGTTCTTTCTGAACACGGCGTGCTGGGATTAGCAAGCTCTCTGGTCAATGTGGAAGAAAGATACGAGGGTGTTGCAAGATATCTGTTGGGCAGGATCGTGGTGGCGGACAACATCGACAACGCGCTTGCCCTTGCAAGAAAATACAACTACTCGCTGATCATCGTCACCCTGGAGGGCGAGCTCTTAAACCGCGGCGGATCTTTGACCGGTGGTGCGTTTAAGAACAAATCCAACCTTTTGAGCAGAAGAAGGGAGATCGAGGAACTGGAGAACTCCCTGACTGAACTGACGCAGAAGCAGGAAGCTTATGCAAAAGACATTGATATGGTGACGCTTCGCAAGGAAAATCTGGAGAAAGAGATCTCAGATCTGCGTGCGCTTCTGCAGGAGAGCCGGATCTACCTGAATACGATCAGGATCAACCTGGATGCAGCCAATGAGAGAAAGGAAGAAATCCAGGGGACCTTTGAAAATATCAATAAAGAAAACGCTGAGATAGAGGAACAGACCGGATCGATCCAGAACGAAAATACATCACTGGATTCCGAGCTGGATTCCAATCAGAAAGAGAACGAGTCGATCAAAGAAGAGATCCTGGCTCTGGAAGAAAAGCAGGTGAAACTGCGGGAGCAGGAAGCTGCAGAACTTCTGATCGCGCAGAATATGCGAGTGGATCATTCCAGACTGGTGGAGCAGAACAGTTTCCTGACCAACTCCATTATCCGTCTGGAAAATGAGATCGAGAAATTAAATAATGATAAAACCACCCTGGAGACAAACCGCAGCGCTTCTATCAGGGGTTCGGAGGAGAAGAAAGAAGAGATCGAAAAGATCCGTACGACTCTGGAACAGGCAGAAATTGATAAAAAAGAACTTCTTGCCCACCTGGATGAAGTGGAGGCTGCCAAGGAAGAACAGACCGGTTCCCATAAGGGCTTTATTGATAAACGGGAGGAGTATTCCGAGCGGATCGCTGAGCTGGATAAGGAAGTCTTCCGTCTGATCTCCTCCAGGGAGAAGCTGGAAGAGCGGTTTGAAAATCGGTCCAGCTATATCTGGGATGAGTATGAGCTGACCTATAACAACGCACTTCCGCTTAGGGATGAATCTCTGACGGATGTGAAGGAGATGCGTGATAAGATCAACGAGCTGAAGGCTTCTATCCGTGGTCTTGGCGTGATCAATGTCGGCGCAATTGAGGAGTATAAAGAAGTCAAAGAACGCTATGATTTCCTGACCAACCAGTATCAGGATCTGCAGAAGGCAGAAGCTGATCTGGTCAAGATCATAAGAGATCTGGACAAGCAGATGCGGACGCAGTTCAATACGGAATTCAAAAAGATCCGTGCTGAGTTCTCCAAAGTCTTTAAGGAGATGTTCGGCGGCGGAACCGGAACCATTGAACTGGAAGAGGATGTGGATGTGCTGGATGCAGGCATTTCCATCATTGCCCAACCGCCTGGAAAGAAACTGCAGAACATGCTGCAGCTGTCCGGCGGCGAGAAGGCTTTGACGGCTATTGCGGTGCTGTTTGCCATCCAGAACCTGAAACCGTCTCCATTCTGTATCCTGGACGAGATCGAGGCCGCACTGGACGATGCGAACATCACCCGGTTTGCAGAGTATCTGCATAAACTGTCCAACGAAGTTCAGTTTATCGTGATCACACATAGAAGAGGCACGATGGAGGCCGCAGACCGTCTGTACGGCATCACGATGCAGGAGAAGGGTGTCTCCACGCTGATCTCGGTCGACCTGTCGGATATCAAAGATGAGGATATTGCTTCATGACCAAGAAGGAAGAAGCTGAGTTAAAGAGAGCAGAAAAACTGCGGGCAGAGCGGGAACGCATTGAGGGGATGAAGGTTTACGAGCGTGCTCATCCGGACTGCCGCCTGATCTGCGGTGTGGATGAAGCCGGAAGAGGTCCTTTTGCTGGTCCCGTGGTTGCAGGTGCCGTGATCCTTGCTTTGGATGACCCTGAGCGAGAGATCCTATACCTCAATGATTCCAAGAAGCTTTCTGAAAAGAGGAGGGAAGCGCTGTACGAGGAGGTCATGGAAAAGGCCATCAGTGTAGGCGTTGGCATTGTGGAGCGGGAAGTGATCGATGAGATCAATATCCTGCAGGCTACGTTCCTGGCGATGCAGAAAGCCATTGCGGCACTGGATCCGCAACCGGATTACATTCTTGCCGATGCAGTGACCATTCCTAAGATCCAAATCCCGCAGGAGGGCATTGTCAAAGGAGATGCTAAAAGCGTATCTATTGCGGCAGGCAGCATTATAGCCAAGGTGACCAGGGATCGGATCATGTACGAGTATGACAAGCTCTATCCGGAGTATGGATTTGCCTCTCATAAAGGGTATGGCACAAAGGCACATATTGAGGCGATCAAAGAGTATGGGATGCTGGATATCCACCGCAGGAGTTTTATTCATTTCCCGGCTTCTGAACGTAAGGCAGAATAAACAAAAACGAACAAATAATTTTTATAATTTTGGTCAAAAAAGTAATAGATTTATAACTACAATTATAATAGAATTACGTTGTATGTATGTGTTCTAATATCAACACTTCAGGAGGAAAACAAGTATGATTATTATTGGGGAAAAAATTAATGGTTCCATTCCTTCGGTTGCAAAAGCTATCGAAGAAAGAAACGCTGACTGGATCAGAGATCTTGCTAAGAAACAGGCAGATGCAGGCGCAACTTATATTGATGTTTGCGCATCTGTAGATGAAGATAAAGAAGTTGAAGTATTACATTGGCTTATTGATCTTGTTCAGGAAGTCACTGACGTTCCGATCGCAGTGGACAGCCCAAGCCCGGATTCCATCCTTGGCGCGCTTCCATTCTGCAACAAGCCAGGCCTTGTAAACTCTGTATCCGGTGAAGGCGACAAGATCGCAAAAATCTTCCCGGTAATCGCTGATACTGAGTGGGAATGTGTTGCTCTTTGCTGTGATGACACAGGTATCCCGAAGAGCGCAGATGACAGACTCAGAGTATTTAATGACATTATGGCAGAGGCTAAGAAGTACAATATCGATCCTAGCCGTCTCCATATTGATCCATTGGTTGAAATGCTTTGCACAACCGATGATGCAATGGCAAACCTCGCTGAGGTAATGACAAAGATCAAAGAGCAGTATCCGACGATCCACATTACCGGTGCGGTTTCCAATATTTCTTTCAACCTTCCATACAGAAAGATCGTGAACCTGTGCTTCATGGTCCTGGCTATGAATGCCGGCCTTGACAGCGCAATCTTCGATCCGCTGAACAGAGACCTGATCGGTGCTGTTTATGCTACAGAAGCTCTTCTGGGCATGGATGACTACTGTATGGAATACATCACAGCTTACAGAGAAGAACTGTTCGGACCTATCAAATAAGTTGTGATCAACCTGGTTGACTAATTTGTCCATAAGGCCAAGTGCCTTAATATAAAATTTTTATCTTATAGGAGGACAAAATTATGTCAAAAATCGAAGAACTTGCTCAGGCAGTCGAAACAGGAAAAGCTAAGATCGTTCCACAGTTAGTTCAGGAAGCTCTTGATGAGGGTATCGACCCGATGGAGATCCTTAACAAAGGTATGATCGATGCAATGGGTGTTGTTGGTGAGAAATTCAAAAACAACGAGATCTTCGTTCCGGAAATGCTGGTCGCAGCACGTGCAATGAAGAAGGGCGTTGATGTTGTAAAACCTCACCTTGGAGCAGGCAACAGCGCAACAATCGGCAAAATGATCATGGGAACCGTTGCAGGCGACCTTCATGACATTGGTAAGAACCTTGTCATCATGATGATCGAATCCGCTGGTTTCGAAGTTGTAGACCTTGGTGTCGATGTTCCAATCGAGAAATTCCTCGAGGCAGCAGCTGATCCGGATGTCAACATCGTTGGTTGCTCCGCACTGTTAACAACAACTATGCCATCTCTGCGTGACACCGTGGCAGCTTTAAACAAAGCTCCAAACCGTTCCCAGTTTAAGATCATGGTCGGTGGTGCTCCTATTACTCAGGAATTCGCTGATGAGATCGGCGCTGACTGCTACACAGACGACGCAGCTGCAGCAGCTGAAGCAGCTAAGAAGTTAGTACAGGGCTAATTCGATGAAGATGTGCTTATGCATATCGAATCCTTAAGTATCAAGCAAAAAGGGACGCTCAATTGAGCGTCCTTTTTGCATCTTCCGATTGGGAAAATAAGTGGACAAAAATGCCAAAATGAGTAAAATGGTTATAGAAAGTATCAATATCTTCGGATATTATATTTTTGTATGTAAAAAAGTGCAAAATCGGAATACATACATACAAAATCCAATTGATGCATTTTTGAAAAAATAAGGAAATCAGTATGAATTATCAGGAAACTTTGGAGTACATTGCCAGTATCAACTGGAAAGGCTCCGTGCTTGGACTGGAAAGAATCCGGGAATTAATGGACAAACTCGGGAACCCGCAGAAAGAGCTGAAGTTTATCCATATCACCGGAACGAATGGAAAAGGATCAACAGCCGCATTTCTTTCAGCGGTTCTGATCGAGGCCGGATATAAGGTCGGTTTATTTACTTCACCTTATATTGAAGTCTTTAATGAGCGGATGCAGATCAATAACTGCAACATCTCGGATGAAGAACTGGCAGAGATCACGACTTACATCCGTCCGTTTGCGGATGCGATGGAAGACAAACCGACGGAATTCGAACTGAATACCGCTATCTCGCTTGTTTATTTCCAGCGG
>JAGCAK010000130.1 GCA_017652745.1 Lachnospiraceae bacterium | reverse complement strand
CCCTGAAGACCGCGCCTCCCGGGATAGGAGATTCTCTGACCGCCTGGTATGATCACCATGCCAGGATCCTGCACTGGAGAAGTGAACCCACCCCCTACCATGTATGGATCTCCGAGATCATGCTGCAGCAGACCAGGGTGGAGGCAGTAAAGCCGTACTATGAGCGGTTTTTAAAAGCACTGCCAACTGTCAGGGCACTGGCAGAATGCCCGGAAGATCAGTACTTAAAGCTGTGGGAAGGACTTGGCTATTACAGCCGTGTGCGAAACCTTCATGCGGCAGCAGTCCAGATCATGGAAGAGCACCAGGGGAAAATCCCTGCGGAATATGCCAAACTTTTAAAACTGAAAGGCATCGGCTCCTATACGGCCGGCGCCATCGCATCCATTGCCTATGGAGAAAAAGTCCCGGCTGTGGATGGAAACGTACTCAGGATCCTGACCCGTGTCAGTGCGGATGAGACCGATATTGCAAAGGCCAGCTTCAAAAAGGAAGTGGAGGAAAAACTCCGTACGCTGATGGATGAGGTCTGCTTGGCTGCAGAAGACTCTGACGACCCGGCAAGAATTGCCCCAGGCACACTGAATCAGGCATTGATGGAACTTGGCGCCATCGTCTGTGTTCCAAACGGAGCGCCGCTGTGTGATGCCTGTCCGTGGAAGCCATTCTGCAAAGCCAGAAAAGAAAAGAAGATTGACCGCATTCCGGTCAAGACCAAAGCAAAGGCCAGACGGATAGAAGAAAAGACCATCTTCCTGATCAAAGACCAGAATAAAATAGCCGTGCACAAGCGCCCGGCAAAAGGCCTTCTGGCAGGCCTTTATGAATACCCGAACCAGCCTGGTCATTTATCGGAAAAGGAAGCATTGGATTATGTGCGTTCCATGGGTTATTCCCCATTGCGCATTCAGGCCCTTCCGGATTCCGTACATATTTTTTCCCATGTGGAGTGGCACATGAAGGCCTATTTTCTTCTGGTGGAGGAAGAGGCATTTGCATCGGAAGAACAGATCGCAAAACGGAAAAAAGAGCATCTGATCTTTGCCGATGCCGAGGCGCAAAGAGAGATCTATGCCCTGCCGTCTGCGTTCCATGCGTATAAGCCGTATGAAAACGCAGAGACATTCGAGCAGGATAAATAAATCATTTCTCAGATAGGAGGAAAGAAAAATGACATTTGAAAAATTGCAGCAGGATATGATCGCGGCAATGAAAGCAAGAGATGCAGACCGGAAGGAAGTCCTTTCCAATCTGGTCAGCGCAGCAAAGAAAGCAGCCATCGATAAACAATGCCGCGACAATATCACAGAAGAGATCGTGGATGCAGCGATTCTGAAGGAACTGAAGACCGCGAAAGAGCAGATTGATACCTGCCCTGCAGAGCGCGAAGAACTGATGGCAAAATATAAATATAATTATGATGTCATTGCTTCCTACGCACCGCAGATGATGAGTGAGGAAGAGATCCGTGCAACTCTGGAAAAAGACTTTGCAGATGTGATCGCAACCAAAAACAAAGGACAGATCATGAAGACGATCATGCCGGCATTCAAGGGCAAAGCAGACGGCAAACTGATCAATCAGATCGTTGCAGATTTGTGCAAATAAAAAAATGGATTCAAGCATTACTGACAACAGATAATAATGACGCAATAAAGCAATTATTAAAGTAAAAAAAGAGCAGCCACAAGTGCTGTTCTTTTTTGGTCATTGGAAAAACTTAGGGGTACAAAAACGAAGATTTTTGGCTTTAGCGGAGGCTAACTGTGTTATAATAATCCGACTGAGGACTCAGTCACTTTTTTTGGGGAACAATTGGCCAGAAACAGCATATCTAAACTGGGGCGCATACATAAAAAACTCGAGCATATATAAAAAGCTCAAAAAAGGGAATCAATAAAAGCATGAGTAAGAAAAAGAAGATCATTATAGGTGCAGTTATAGCAGCCGCCGTGGTCATTGCGGTGGTGCTGATCATTATATTTGCAGGAAAAACTTCCGACAAAGGGAAGATCTACGTGCAGAGCGTTAAGAGCCTGATGGGACAGGATGCATTCTCCAACCGGTACAGCGGCATTGTAGAAACGCAGAAGACCGAAAAGATCGAGCTGGATCTGTCCAGAGAGATTGCAGAGATCTACGTTTCAGAGGGAAGCAAAGTAAAAGCAGGACAGGCGCTGTTTGTTTACAATACTGATTCGCTCCGCCTGGACATTGAGCAGATGCAGATTGAGATTGAGAAATGTTATACCACGATTGCAAACAATAATGAGGAGATCACGCAGCTGCGCAACATCATGAACACACTCCCTGCTTCCGAACAGCTGGAGTATAGCGCGCAGATCCAGGTGCTGCAGGCAGACATTGCACAGGCGCAGTACGACATTAAGACCAAAGAAGCCAATATCAACGCAAAGAAAAATGCGATCGATAAATCTACCGTAACAGCATCTATGGCGGGTACCGTTGCAAAGATCAACGATGAAAATGCTATCCGGAATGCTGATGCAGGAACGCCGAACGTATTCATGACAGTGACTGCAGAAGGCGATTTCCGCATTAAGGGCAGTGTAGGCGAGCAGAATATTTTTGAGATCATGACAGGCGAGCCGGTGATCGTCCGCTCCCGCGTGAATCCGGACCAGACCTGGACCGGAACAATCACATCTGTCAATACACAGGGCGAAGAGGAAAACAATAACGAGATGTACTACGGATACGATGGGGGAGAAACCTCCACCAAGTATTCGTTCTATGTCAATCTGGACAGTACTGAAGATCTGATGCTGGGGCAGCATGTGACTATAGAGATAGACCACGGGCAGAATAAGTCCAAGGATGGCGTCTGGCTGAGCAGCGGATTTATTGTTTATACAGAAAAGGAAGAGCCGGTGATCTGGGCAGCTAAAAAAGACGGCGCCAGACTGGAACAGCGGAAAGTTACTTTAGGGCTGTATGATGAAGAGCTGGATCTCTTTGAGATCAAAGAAGGCATCGAGAAAGATGAATATGTGGCATGGCCGTCGGACGACTGCAAGGTCGGTCAGACCACTACGACCGTGCTTACAGATATAGAGCCGGAGATCTATGATGAGGGCAACTTTGAAAAAGAAGATTACGGCTATGAGGGTGACTACGGCATGGAAGAGTTTGATGGCACCGGCGTTGAAGAAGTCCCGATAACGGGCGATTACTCTGAAATCCCGTAAGGAGAAAACGGATGCCGCTTTTAGAACTGAAAAAAGTGAATAAGAGCTACGACAACGAGGGCTTTTCCGTCCCTGTTCTTTTTGATATTGACCTGGAAGTGGAGGAGGGTGAATACCTTGTTATCATGGGACCTTCCGGATCCGGTAAGAGTACGCTGATGAACATCATCGGCTGTCTGGATGTGCCAAGCTCAGGTGAATATTATCTGGATGGCGAAGCTATCTCCGGAAAGAACGAGAATCAGCTGGCAGACCTTCGCAACAGCACGATCGGGTTTGTGTTCCAGACATTCCAGCTTCTGCCAAAAGAGACAGCTCAGGCCAACGTGGCACTGCCTCTTCTTTATGCAGGCGTACCGAAGGCAGAACGGATGGAGCGTGCAAAGGAAGCCCTGGAGAAAATGGGAATGGGAGACCGCCTGGACTTTTACCCAAACCAGCTTTCCGGAGGACAGAAACAGCGTGTGGCAATCGCACGGGCAATGGTCAATCATCCGAAGATCCTTCTGGCGGATGAACCAACCGGTGCTTTGGATACCACCTCCGGCTTTCAGATCATGGAGCTCTTTACAGAGCTGAACAAAGAAGGCATTACCATTATCATGATCACACATGAACCGGAGATTGCAGATTTTGGGAACAGAAAGATCCTGATCCGTGACGGGCGCATTATAGAAGGCGCCACGGAAGAGACGATCAGTGAACATAGAAGATTGCGCTGAAAAGAACGATTGCGATGACAAAGAAAAAAAGGATCCGTCTTATCATTATTATTGCAGCCATTGTGGTGGCCATTGCGGCCGCTCTGGTTTTGGTGCGGGTCCTGAACAAAAATAAAAAAGTGGATGTTTTCCCGGTCAATATGATCAACGATCCGTATTGGGGAAGCGAAGCGCAGTACACCGGCAATGTTTCGGCCGGCCGCGTGATGAACGTAAAGCTGCGTAATGCACTGGTGGAGAGTGTCCCGGTGCACGAAGGACAGCATGTTTCCCAGGGTGATGTGCTGCTTGTTTACGATGCAGCAGAGTATCAGTTGACCCTTCTGGCTGATGAAGCAAACATTGCCGTGCAGGAGGCAAGGATCGAGCGGGCAAAGAAGATGGCGCGTCATTATCAGTGCTTGCGGCCTTCTGAAGATGCTCCAAAGCCAAAGAAAGAAACCATCGACCATGGACCGCTTCCGATCAAAAAAGAACTGAAAGCGGAAGATATCAAAAAAGAAGAATCGGAATTCATGATCACACCGAAAACCGTGATCACAAAAGAGTTCCTGAAACGTCTGCGGGAAAAAGGCTGGATGTGCCGTCTGCTTTTATATCAGGATGACACCAATTTCGGCACATATATTATTGATGGTCTGGAGATCCCGGAATGGGTCTATGTTTATGAAGCGGACGATGAAATCCAGCCAGACGATCCGACAGAGCTGGATGAAGGAGGAGAGGAAGATCCAGAAGAACCGGAAGAACCAACGGAAGAGCCAACAGAGGAACCGACCGAACCTCCAACCGAACCTCCGACAGAAGAGCCGGAAGGAAAGACCTATCATAAAGTAAAAAAAGACCCGATCCAGAAAGACTGGATTCTTTCCGATATTCTTTCCTTTGACGGGACCCAGGGCATGATGAACTCCGCAGAAACAGCCGGATACTATGGAAAGGTGACCTTCCATGATCCAATCCCATATGAGCGTTACGAAGAGATCATCAGCTACCCGGATTACAATGGCGATCCGGAAGACTTTGCTTATAGCCGCAAAGAACTGGCTCAGCTGGCTGCTCGGTCCACCCGTGAAGCAGCAGAAGCAGAAAAAGATCTGCTGCTGGCGCGTATCGCACTGCAGAAAGACCGTTTGACAGCCCAGACGGGAGAAGTCAGATCCACCATCAGCGGCGTTGTGACAGAAGTGAAAGATCCGCATCTGGCATCGGAAGGAGAAGTTGTTATCACGGTCAAAGGAAGCGAGAATTATGTGGTCACTGCCTATGTAGCGGAGCTGGATCTGGATAAGGTCCAGATCGGGGCTAAGGAGACAATTTACGCTTATGAAAGCGGCACCAGCTGCACGGCTACGATATCGGAGATCGAGGGGATACCGACGACAGAGTCCTGGTATGGCGGTAATCCAAACAACTCGTATTATCCGGTATCGGCTATTGTGGATGATGCAGCCGCGGAAATGATCGTAGGCGAATACTGTCAGGTGACGATGATGCAGGAGGGTGAGGTCTCTGACGCGATCTTTATCCCGCTTATGTTTGTACGAAGCGACGAGAAGGGTCACTATGTAATGGTGGCAGAAGGGAACAGGCTGGCAAAACGCTATGTGAGGACCGGGAAAAATATATATGGTTCCGAGCTCGAGATCCGCAGCGGACTGAGTGTGGACGATTATATTGCGTTCCCATATGGTGACGGTGAAAATAACGGGGCTCCTGTTGTACGAAAGGAAGACCTCTCAAGTTTATATAACTGGTAGCAGAATGACAGAAGATCTGAAATTATCATTTAAAGGAATATGGTCTCACCGGCTCAGAAGCTTTCTGACGATGCTGGGAATCATTGTGGGCGTGGCAGCAGTCATTGCTGTTGTTTCCACGATCTCCGGTACCAACGAGCAGATCAAAAACAACTTGATCGGTGACGGCACAAATACAGTCACCATCCAGGTCTATCAGAATGGCTGGGCGATGGATTTCAGTTACGGGTCCGTTCCGGAAGGCATTCCGGAATTTGATGAGAGTATTTTAGAAGAGATCCGCAAGGTGGATCATGTGGTGAATGCTTCTCTGATCCACCGGCGGGATTATGTTGATCTTTATTACCTGAATAATGAATTATCCGGCAGCATGGTCTATGGCATCGATGCCAATTATCTGGAGACAGCGGGCTATCAGATCATCAGCGGCCGGGGCTTTTCCGAAAATGAACTGAATGGACAGAAAAAGATCGTACTGATCGATGAAACCATCAAAGAGTCTGCATTTGATGGCGTGGATCCTTTAGGGAAAACATTGGAGATTCAAGGCGAACCGTTCGTGGTTATAGGCATTGTGGATAAGAAGAGTGAATTTGAGCCGGTCATCAAGAACGTGCAGGATTACTACACCTACATGGGTGATACCAGGGGCGCTGTTTATATCCCGGATCATATGTGGCCTCTGGTCTTCCGTTATGATGAACCAAAAACATTGATCGTCAAAGCAACCTCAACGGATGACATGGCCGGTGTAGGCAAAAAGAGCGAAGATATTCTGAATCAGTATCTGCATGTACCGGAAGGCACGGAGAACGCTCCAAAGTATCAGAGCAACAACCTGGCACAGGCGGCCAGTGAACTGCAGCAGCTGTCTTCTTCCACAAATATCCTTTTGATAGGCATCGCGTCCATCTCGCTTCTGGTCGGAGGTATTGGTGTGATGAACATCATGCTGGTTTCCGTGACGGAACGTACCCGCGAGATCGGTATCAAGAAAGCACTTGGAGCGCGGAAGAGCCGCATTCGCCGTCAGTTTCTGATGGAAGCTGTCATCTTAAGCGGCATCGGAGGCATTTTAGGTGTTGTCGCAGGAATCATTCTGGCTAAGATCATCTCTGTTGTGGCAATGATCCCGACCGCGATCAATGTGCCGTCTATCATCATTGCCGTAGTCTTCTCCATGGTGATCGGTATTATCTTTGGTATGGTGCCATCAATAAAGGCATCGAATCTGAACCCGATCGATGCCCTTGGTTATGAATAAATAAAAGTTATAATCAGTCTACAAAGAGTTTAGCGGCGCCGAAGAACCCGGCGTCGTTTCCTAATTCTGCCAGACGGAATGCCGTCTCCTCGCAGGCAGGGAATGCATGTTTTATAAATTCCGGCTGCACCAGTTCCAAAAGGAACTCACCTGCTTTTGCCACACCGCCGCCGATGACAAAGACTTCCGGATCTACCACTGCGCTGACAGATGCCAGCATGCGGCCCATTTCTTTTGCAAAGCAGTGCACGACCTCCAGTGCTTTTTTCTGCCCTTCGATGGCCAGGTCAAATACATCCTTAGATGAGAGGAACCCGAACTTGGAATCTGAATCCGTCATGCCCATTTCTTTTGCCAGACGGACTATCCCTGTTGCCGATGTGAACTGCTCGGCACAGCCGGTTTTACCGCATCCGCATGTATCCAGGTCTTCTGTATCCGGGTAGAGTTTCAGATGTCCGATCTCGCCTCCGGCACCGTGGGCACCTTTGAGCAGTTTCCCGTCGATGATGATGCCGCCGCCAACACCGGTCCCAAGCGTGACCATGACCATGCTCTTATAGCCTTTGCCGCCGCCCTTCCAGAGTTCACCAAGGGCTGCAGCATTTGCATCATTGACCACTTTAACCGGCAGTCCGGTCAGATTGGAAAAGACCTCTGCCACATCGCATCCGCCCCAGCCGTTCAGGTTGACGCAGACAGCCACATCTTTCTCGTTCAGAACAGCACCCGGTACAGCAAGGCCAATGCCCAGAATATCATCATTCGTCAGGGCATTTTCTTCTATGCTTTTTTTGACCGCCTCTGCCAGATCCGGCAGGATGTGCTTTCCGTAATTTTCGATGCGTGTCGGGATCTCCCATTTATCAAACAGCCGACCTTCTTCTGAAAGCAGGCCGATCTTTGCGGTGGTGCCGCCCAGATCGATCCCGAAAAGATACTTGCTCATGACTTACCTCATTTTCCGGTATTTCCAGATCACGTAGATGGCACGCAGGCCGTCCTTAAAGCCGATCTTTTTCCCTTCTTCATTTGTACGCGGATAATAAGAGATCGGTACTTCATGGATCCTAAGGTGCATGCGTGAGATCTTTGCCGTGATCTCCGGCTCAAAACCAAACCGGTTCTCTTCAATATTAACAGACTGGATGACAGGCCGTTTGAATGCTTTGTAGCAGGTCTCCATATCCGTGATCTTCTGATGGGTGAACAGATTGGAAAATGCCGTCAGCGCGCCGTTTGCCAGCCGGTTCATCAGATAACCTTTTCTTTTCTGATGCAGAAAGCGGGAGCCGTAAACTACGGCACATTTGCCTTCAAAGATCGGACCGACCACCTTTGGGTAATCCGCCGGATCATATTCCAGGTCAGCATCCTGAATGATGCAGACATCGCCGGTGGCTGCTGCAAAACCTGTGCGGAGCGCACCGCCTTTGCCCTGATTCTTTTTGTGGTAAATGATCTGATCGACCAGCGGCCGCACATCCTTTTCCAGGACCTCGCGGGTGCCGTCGGTGGAGCAGTCGTCCACGATGATGATCTCTTTATTTTTCACCGGTGCTTCCTTTACTTTCTGTACCAAAGAAAGGATGCTGCCTTCTTCGTTATAACACGGGATGATAACGGATAATACTTTCTCCGAAGCTTCTGTATTCAAATTATTCCTGCCTCCTTACATCTTGTTCGCTTTGATTGTACACCATGCCCCGAAAGGAAACAATGAAAGAAAACGAGGCGGCCGTAGTGTTTGCCTTTGGAATGGTACATATAAAGTAGAAGGATAATGACTCGAAGCAGTGGGAGCCCCCCAACACTCCGTTGTGAGAAGAAAAAGGAGAAAAAATGACCGGAAAAGAGAAATGTAAGATTTTAAAAGAGATCCGCAGAGAGATCGCACAGCAAAACGATATCGAATGGATAGTGAACGAATGCAGACATAAGGGGGAATGCAAAGGGACCTGCCCGCGCTGTGAGAGTGAGGTTAAGAAGCTGGAGCAGGAACTGGAAAAACGCAAAAAAGTGGGAAAGACCATCGCACTGGTGGGTATTTCTGCAGCTTGTCTGGCGGGGCTGATCGCCTGCCGTCCGGATTATTATTCTCATTCAAACCCGGGTGCCATTGAGATCCCAGGAGGCGGAGGAGAAATCTGCGGCGGTATAGAGGTCCTGGACGGAGATATTGCAGAACCGGTTCCGGATGATGACTTGTCCGGATATGTGGGAGGCTGAGCATGAACGGACACATCTTTCACGCGATCGGTATCGAACGTCTGCGCGTGATCAATGACGGGGAGGGCATCACCACCCTGGTGGCAGGGTACGGGTGTCCTCTCCGCTGTCAGTATTGTCTGAATCCGCAGTGTTTTGAGATGCCAAAACCGGTACATAGTTACTCCGTGGAAGAGATGATCCGGGAGGTCTCTGTTGATGACCTTTATTTTCAGGCGACAGGAGGCGGCGTCGTGTTTGGCGGAGGAGAGCCTCTCCTGCAGGCGGATTTTATCCATGCCTTCCGGAAGCAGGCGCCAAAGGAGTGGAAGATCTATCTGGAATCATCTTTGGCCGTGAAAGAGGAAGAGCTCTTAAAAGTGATCAGAGATATCGATTTCTTTTTGATCGATATCAAAGATATGAACGAAGAGATCTATGAGAGATATTCCGGAAAGAAACCGGATCTTATGCGGTGTAACCTGAAGCTTTTAGCCGAGCGGGGTTTGCAGGATAAGGTTACGATCCGCCTTCCTTTGATTGCAGGATTTAATACAGATAAAAACAGGGCAGAGAGTGAAGAACTCCTTAGGGAAATGGGATTTTCTTCCTTTGATCGCTTTTCCTATGCGGTAAAAAAAGCATTAGATAAAAGGCGGGAAATTGGTGCTTGACGCAAATACTTTCCTATGCTACCATGGTAGCACGCTAAAGTATTTAAAGGAGAACATCATGGAAATCAACGAATCTGTCCTGCAAAGGAATGAACGCTATGTCTATGCTCTGCGGGAGCTTTATTTTCGTTACGGATTTACGCCGTACCGCATGAGCAAGTTTGAAGAATATGATCTTTACGCGAGGAACAAAGACTTCCTCGTTTCTGATAATGTTATCACATTTACGGATACTGATGGCAAATTAATGGCCTTAAAACCGGACGTTACGCTTTCCATTATTAAGAACAGTAAGGACGAGCCGGATGTGATCCGCAAGGTCTCTTATAATGAAAATGTTTACCGTGTTTCCAAGGGAAGCAATTCTTTCCGCGAGATCATGCAGGCCGGTGTGGAATGCTTTGGTGCTGTGGATGATGCCGCAGTCTGCGAGGTTGTTAAGCTGGCAGCAGAAAGTTTGAAAACATTCTCGAAAGATTTTGTTCTTGCCATTTCTGATCTTGATATCCTTCACACATTCATTACGGATCTGACACCGGATAAAGAAAAACAGGAACAGCTTTACAAGGTCGTTGCGGAAAAGAATCCGGGCGGCATCCGCGCCACGGGGCTGGATGAGGATAAGACAAATGCACTGATCGACCTGATCCTTTTAAGCGGTCCGATCAAACAGATCCTGCCAGCCTTAACAGATTTTCTGAAAGAGAACGGCGGCAAATTCCTGACCATTCTGCAGGAGCTTTGCGAAAATGAACTGGCAGAGAATATTGTGGTTGATTTCTCTGTGACCGATGATATCAACTATTATAACGGTATTGTTTTTAAGGGCTTTATCCGTGATATTCCAGTTGCGGTATTGTCCGGCGGACAGTATGATAATCTAATGAAAAAGATGTACCGCAGTTCCCGCGCGATCGGGTTTGCGGTCTATACGGATGAGCTGGATTATCTGCAGGAAGAGGCAGGAGATGCAGCTGGAGAAGAGCAGGCCTTTTTGAATGTGGCGCTCCCTAAAGGACGTTTGGGCGAGAAGGTCTATGAGACTTTTGCAAAAGCCGGTTATGAATGCCCGGAGATCCTGGAGGAAAACCGGAAGCTGATCTTTGAAAATCCGGAAAAGAAAGTCCGTTACTTCTGGGTCAAGCCGTCTGATGTCGCTATCTATGTAGAGCGCGGTGCTGCAGATGTAGGTGTTGCCGGCAAAGATATCCTGATGGAATACGGACCGGATGTCAATGAACTGCTGGATCTGAAGACCGGTATCTGCCGTGTGGCTGTGGCAGCGCAGAAAGGTTATCAGGAAGATCCGGAACGGACGCTCAGAGTCGCAACCAAGTTTACAAACATCGCCCGGGATTATTATCAGTCCAAAGGCCGTGACATCGACATCATCCACCTGAACGGATCCATTGAGCTGGCGCCGATCCTGGGGCTGTCGGATATTATCGTGGATATCGTGGAAACCGGCACCACGCTGAGGGAAAACAATCTGGAAGTGGTAGAGGAGATCGCACCGATCTCTGCACGGCTGATCGCCAACAAGGCTTCCGGGAAATTTAAGAGTGCTGCTATAGGACAGCTGGTCAGAAACATCGCAGATATTATTGCTGAATAAAGGGGATCACATGATCAAGATACTGAAATTCGGAGAAGTAAAGAACGAAGAAATTTTTGCGCGGACCATTCCGACGGATTCTGTGGAGGATGCCGTTAGCAATATCATTGCCACAGTCCGCAATGATGGCGATGCAGCACTGCTTGCCTACACGAAGCAGTTTGACCACGCTGAGCTAACTTCCTTACAGGTCACAGAAGAAGAAATGGAAGAGGCCATTTCCCTTGTAGAACCGCGTTTTATGGAAGTGCTGGAAAAGGCAGCAGCTAATATCCGGAAATATCATGAGCAGCAGAAACGGGATGGCTTCCGTTTAGAAGAAAGCAACGGAGTGGTGATGGGGCAAAGAGTCCTTCCGGTCGATCGGGCAGGTCTTTATGTACCGGGTGGCACCGCTGCTTATCCATCTACGGTTTTAATGGACTCCATTCCGGCCAAGATCGCAGGTGTTCCGGAAGTGGTCATGGTCACTCCTCCGGGGAAAGATGGAAAGATCAACCCGGCAATCCTGGCAGCTGCTAAGGTAGCCGGCATCGATAAGATTTTTAAAGTGGGCGGTGCACAGGCTATCGCCGCACTGGCATATGGAACGGAAAGTGTTCCAAAGGTAGACAAGATCGTAGGTCCTGGCAATGCTTATGTGGCAGAAGCCAAGAAGCAGGTCTTTGGCCTGGTGTCTATTGATATGATCGCCGGTCCGAGTGAGATATTGATCGTTTCAGACGGAAAGATGAACCCGGCTTATACAGCAGCAGATCTTCTTTCTCAGGCGGAGCATGATAGAATGGCCAGCGCTGTGCTGGTGACAGATTCCATGGAATTTGCACTGCAGGTGCAGGAAGAATTAGAAAAGCAGATTCCGCAGCTTCTTCGCAGTGAGATCGCCAGAGCATCCATAGAAAACAACGGTAAGATCATCGTTGCAGAAGATCTTTGGAAAGCTATTGAGATCGCCAATGAGATCGCGCCGGAACATCTGGAGCTGTGTGTGGATGAGCCGTTCAAATATCTGGAGGCTGTCCGTCACGCCGGCTCTGTCTTTATGGGACGGAACTGTCCGGAGGCACTGGGCGATTATCTGGCAGGCCCTAACCATACCCTGCCAACCAGCGGAACTGCACGGTTTTCCAGCCCGCTTTCGGTGGACGATTTTGTGAAAAAGATGCAGTATACCTACTATACAGAAGACGCGCTTCGTGATGTTGCCCAGGATGTCGCTTACTTTGCAGAGACAGAGGGACTGACAGGACACGCAAAAAGTGCAAGGATCCGTACGGAGGAAACGTAAATGAGCCGGTTTTTCAGCAGCCGCCTGTCAAAGCTCACTCCTTATACACCGGGGGAGCAGCCGCAGGAAAGGCAGTACAACAAATTGAATACGAATGAGTCCCCGTTCCCGCCATCCCCGCTGGCACAGCGGCTGGCACGGCAGGAAGCGGGTTCTTTGCAGTTATATTCTGATCCGGAAGTAAAAAAACTGGTAGAGATCGGCGCAGAAGTTTTTAACGTTGCGGAGAATGAGATCCTGTTCACCAACAGCTCGGATGAAGCATTAAACTTTGCTTTCATTGCTTTCTGCGATGAGACCCATCCGGCAGCTTTTCCGGATATCACATATGGATTCTATCCGGTCTTTGCACAGGTGAACCATATTGAGTATGAAGAAATCCCTGTGAGGGAAGATCTTTCCATTAACGTAGATGATTATATCGGCATCGGAAAGACCATTTTTCTGGCAAACCCGAATGCGCCGACCGGAATCGCTCTTCCGCGCGCAGAAGTGGAACGCATCATTCAGAGCAACCCGGATAATATTGTGGTGGTGGATGAAGCGTATGTAGATTTCGGGGCAGAGAGCTGCCGTGAGCTGATCCATAAATACGATAATCTTCTGGTCACACAGACCTTTTCAAAGTCCCGCTCCATGGCTGGCGCCCGTCTGGGCTTTGCCTTTGGATGCGCAGACCTGATTGCAGATCTGAAGACCATCAAATATTCAACAAACCCGTACAACGTCAACCGGATGACCATGAATGCAGGCATTGGCGCGTTGGCAGATGATGCATATTTCCGTAAAAACTGCCAGACGATCATCGAGACGCGTGCTTTTACACAGAAGGCATTAACGGAACTTGGATTTACCATGACAGATTCCCTTGCAAACTTCCTGTTTGTAAAGCATGAAAAGATAGGCGGGCAGGAGTTATATCTGACCCTGAAAGAAAGAGGGATCCTGATCCGCCACTTTGAGACTGACAGGCTGAAAGATTACAACCGGATCACAATAGGAAGCATGGAACAGATGGAAGAACTGATAGAAGCACTGAAGGAGATCCTGCAATGAGGAACGCTTTGATCAATCGAAAAACAGCTGAGACGGATATCAACCTTTCGCTGGAACTGGACGGCACAGGGAAAAGCAGCATCGATACCGGATGTGGATTTATGGATCACATGCTGACTTTGTTTGCTTCCCATGGACGGTTTGACCTGAACGTTTCCTGCAAGGGTGATACCTATGTGGATTATCATCATTCCGTAGAGGATATAGGCATCGCCCTCGGTATGGCTTTTAAAGAAGCACTGGGCGATAAGAAAGGGATCCACCGTTATGGGGATACCGTTCTTCCAATGGACGAAAGTCTCATCTTAACGGCAGTTGATTTTTCCGGCCGCTCATTTCTGGGATATGATATGGAGCCGCTGACGGAAAAAGTTGGTGACTTTGATACGGAGCTGGCGGAAGAGTTCTGGATGGGATTTGTCCGTCAGGCAGAATGCGCTGTGCATATCCGCAGACTTTCCGGGAAGAATACCCATCACATTCTGGAAGGATCCTTTAAATCCATGGGCCGCTCGCTGCGTATGGCCGTGGCCATTGATCCGGAATTCAAAGATGAGATTCCATCTACCAAAGGAGTTTTATAGAAGATACAAATGATAGCGATTGTTGATTACGGAGTCGGAAATTTATTCTCTTTAAAAAGTTCATTTGCTGCCATTGGCGAGGATGCCTTTGTGACATCTTCTGCACAGGAGATCAGGGATGCGGATAAGATCCTGCTTCCTGGTGTTGGCGCGTTTGAAGATGCCGCTAATAAGCTAAGGCAGAGCGGATTAGCTGAGGTAGTCTGCCAGGAAGTTGAGAACGGAAAGCTCCTGCTGGGCATCTGTCTGGGCATGCAGTTATTATTTGAAAAGAGTCTGGAATATGGAGAACATGAAGGACTGGGTCTGCTGAAAGGTGTGGTCCGGCCTATCGCAGAAGTGGTCCCGTCAGATTATAAGATCCCGCACATGGGATGGAACGCCCTGCATTTCTGCGGGGAAAAGCATCCACTGTTTAAGCGGATCAAAGAAGAGGACTGCGTGTATTTTGTGCATTCCTACCATGCAGCGGGCTGCGAAGACAGTATGATCGCGTATGCGGAATACGGCGGCAACATCACCGCTGCAGCAGCCAAAGGGAATGTAATGGGATGCCAGTTCCATCCGGAAAAAAGTGCGGATGTGGGACTGAATATCCTAAAAGCATTTTGTGAAATGAAAGAGGAAGAAGTATGCTGATCTTTCCGGCGATCGATCTTCTGGAGGGTGCGGCAGTGCGCCTGCTGAAAGGGGACTATACACAGAAAACCGTATACAGTGATGACCCGGTACAGGTCGCAAAGGATTTTAAAGCGCAGGGAGCATCCTGTATTCATATTGTAGATCTGGAAGGTGCCAAGGATGGCACCACACCAAATCTGCCGATCGTCTGCGCGATCAAAGAACAGACTGGTTTGTTCTGCGAGATAGGAGGCGGGATCCGCAGCATGGATGTGATCAAACGGTATATCGATGCAGGCATCGACCGCGTGATATTAGGGACGGCTGCTGTTGCCGATAAGGAACTGCTGCAGCAGGCTGTCGCAGAGTATGGCGAAAGAATAGCAGTCGGTGTGGATATCAAGGACGGGAAAGTGGCCGTGAAGGGATGGCTTGTCGATTCCGGTCTGGATGCATTTGATTTCTGCAGAGAAATGGTAGCGATCGGAATTAAAACCTTGATTTGTACCGACATCTCCAAAGATGGCGCAATGCAGGGGACCAATCGCGAGCTTTACCGGGAACTGGCAAAAGAATTTTCCGTGCAGATCACCGCTTCCGGCGGGGTCGCCACGATAGATGACGTGAAAGCCCTTAGAGCAATGGATCTTTACGGAGCCATTATCGGAAAGGCATATTATATCAAGGCCATTGATCTGGCCGAAGCAATTGAGGTGGCAAGATG
>JAGCAK010000129.1 GCA_017652745.1 Lachnospiraceae bacterium | reverse complement strand
CATTTCGTTAAATCTCTGAAAAAAATTTTCTATAATGATACCTCTCGCACTTTACTTTGTCAACAAGAAAAAGCGTTAAAGCATCGAAAGCCTTTGATTAAAAAAGCGGGTCTGACAGAATATTGCTGCTGCCAGACCCAAGCTTCCTAAAGAGGTTTATTTATAATGAACCGTCTTATTATTTTGCTGCTTTCTTTGCTGCGATCGCTCTTTCTTCCATACCGACTCTGTCATACAGAACATTGTCGACTGGAAGTCCTGCTTCTGCACGAAGTTTTGCATCATAATCTGCAAGTTTCTTCGGGTTGAACAGGCAGTTCAATACGATACTGATCAAGCCCAGAACAGCGACAAAGATAAAGGTTCCATGATATCCCAATGCCTGTGCGCCGATGGCTGCAAAGATATACGGGAATACAGCGTTCATAACTGTATTCAGAGGAGGTGCACCGGTATAAACAGCCGGGAAGTCCTCTGGTCTCCAGTAACGAACCAGTGCGGAAAATCCGAAGTTGGATCCTGCACCCATGAAGATACCTAAGAGCATGGTTGCTGCAAAGATCGTCCATGCATTGTCAATTGCGCCTAAGATACCACAAATCGTCATGATGATGCTGGTGATAAAGATTGCTTTCTTGGTTCCGAACTTCGTATCAAGAAGACCTAATACATAGCTGCCGATCATAGCAACGATACCCATCATGAAGAGGACGGATGTGAAGCCCATGCTCATCAGCTTAAATCCTGGAATTGCGAAGATCGTGAACTTGTCGTTAAAACTGATCAGCGCCGGTACGATCTGTACCATAAATGCCACTGCTGTCAGCATGATGATGTTGGTAGGAATGATAGCGAACCACCACTGTGCGCAGCCCCAGATCTTAGAACGTTTCCAAACGGATTTTTTTCTGTTTTCCAGTTCCAGTGCCAGCATTTCGTCTGCTTTTTCCTTTGTGAAAGACTTGTCGTTGTCACGGAAGCATCCGCACTCTTCCGGATAAGTCTTGATAAAGAGTGCACAGATGATCAGACCAACAACACATACAATAAAGTATGGAAGCCATGCTGTGATATTGGCTCTAACCAGAGATCCGGTTTCTGCCAAAGCAACACCATGTGCACCTGTGAAAAGGCTCAGGCAGATTGCAGAAGCAAGTGGGTAGGATAAGGTAACAATACCCATAACCGTACCTTTTTTCCGCGGGAACCAGTTACCGATCAGGATGGTCGTCATTGTGTTTGCCCACAGCGGGAATACCAGAAGGCCGCATCCGAAGACGATGCACCATAAGATTCTCATAGTATCCGCCGGGATCACCATGATCAAAACGCCGACTGCCATGGAGATGACACCAAAGAGAAGGCTGAGTGCTTTCTGGTTACGGATCCGTCCGATCCTCGGTGCCACGATACAGTAGGTGATGACGAAACTAAGGAGTGAACCGACCATCGTAATGAATGTCGTAACCGTCGTTCCTCCAACATGATCCGAAAGAACATTGACAGGATAGCTGGTATATGCCACATATCCGATATATGCGCACATCTGATAGATCATCAGCATCCAGCCGCGCCAGCCATAGCCTTTCGGCATAGGATTATTCTGTCCCATAAAAATTCTCCTTCCTTTTATTACTAAATATTTACTGTTTTATCTTACTTTTCTCATACAGTAAAAAAAAGCAAATTAAAAAAACAGATTCGCAATAAATATATTGCAAATCTGGTTTTATGTCAACTCACTGTCATTTTTCAAATATGATCTCATTCCATTTCGGGTCCTTCCAGACCAGGACGATCTTCGCCATATCTGTTTCATCCAGCGGTGTGATCGGAAACAGTTTCACTTTATCCAGGATATCCTGCATGGCAAGATCCAGTTCAATGGTGACTCCCTGATTCAGACAAACGGCAATTTTGACTTCCTGGATATTTTTCAGGATCTTCATTTTGAAATCTTCGATGCCTGCTTTTTGCAGGATCTGGCTGATCCGGACCGTAGCGCCCCTGGCATAGTTTTCATCAAATGTGATGATCTGCTCATCCTTGATATCTCTTAGTGTTAATTTCTTCTTTTTCGAAAGCGGATTCTCTTTGGAAACGACGATTACCGGAACCGCTTTTTTATCCCCGATATCTTTCTGCAGCAGATACTCTTTGCCATACAGGGCAAAACTGATCACGCTGCAAAGATCCAGCTCGCCGGCTTCCAGTTTCTGAAGCAGCGTTTCCGGTTCCCCGACGATAAACTCCGGTTCCAAATTGTTCTTTCGGATCAGCTCGCTGATCACGGAAACTGACACATCCCGAATACGAGGTGTGTTGTGAATCCCTACGCGGAAGGTCTTCTTCTGTCCTTCATAGTTTTCCTTCGCTTCCCGAATTGCTGCTTTGTGTGCTTCCAGGAGCGGTGCCCATGCGCGATAAAGGATCTCTCCAGATTCTTCTAAAACGAGTTTTCTCCGATTGCTCCGGTCAAACAGGGGCAGGCCAAGTTCTTTTTCCAGTGCCTGGATCTGCAGACTTAGTGCCTGGTGCGTAACAAACAACCTGTCTGCTGCCTTGGTAAAGCTTCCGCTCTTTACGATCTCAACAAAATACTCGATCTGTAAAATAGTCATTCGTTTCTCTTTCTGAACGGGAAAGAAGAGCCATGCTCCTGCATGGCTCTTATCGCTCCTTTTTAGTGCTTTGGATAATCCGTTCCTTCAGCAATCGCCTTTTCAACTTCTTCTCTTGTCGGCGGAACGTTTGTAAATTTATGCTTCCAGGTACCATCTTCCTGTTTTTCTGTGGACAGGTCAAAACGGACATTCTCCCATGGATCCGGATGATCTTTCCAGACATTATACAATCCAGGCAGGAACTGATTCAGCATTGCAGACTCAAATGCCATATGCTCCGCAACATTTGGTCTTGGTGGCGGGGTCATACCGGTCTTCTTTGCCATTTCTGCCATTTTCTGAGCCATCTCTGCCATTTGTTTCATACGCTCTTCACTGGAAACGGAAACACTTCTCCAGTAGATGCCGCCCTCAACGTCCTGATACATATGAATCAGGAATCCCGAATCCGGGGTGCTGTCGCCGAAGCAGGACATCCAGCAGTGCTCATAGCATTCTGTGAAAGGATAATACTCAACACTGACACGGGTGATCTTGATTGGATGCGTCGGATCGAATTCATATGATCCCTCAACAGAACCTGCGTAACCAACCTCGCATGGCGGTACGATCCAGTCAAATCCGTAATGCTCGCCCGGAGCCCACAGATGATAGCCTTTCTCCATGTTTCCCCAGAACCAGTCAACCATTTCTGCTGTCACGCCAGGAACAAATTCATTGACATCTGACATGACCATGAACTTTTTGTCAGCAAACTTCGGATGAACCTCCAATGGAGGCATCGGAACAACTTTTGCCGGTTCCACTTCTCTGCGTTTGAAAACGATTGGCTTCTCACCTTCTGCATATTGTCTGCGCTGTCCGCCGTTAAACATAACTTCTCCCATAGTTCCTTCTCCTTTATAATATAATCTTTTTTATGCGCTTTCTTATACCAGCCCCAGATATCTCTTTCTGGAATACTCATATACTTCTTCCATGAAGACTTTGCATCCTAATGCTTCCCGATAGCCCATGCCCAGCATGGCTGGTTTGCCTGGATGACAGAAGAAATCAACAAATTCTCTTGCTGCTTCTTTGGCTGCCTGATCATCTTCCACATCAAACGTATGAGGCCATG
>JAGCAK010000128.1 GCA_017652745.1 Lachnospiraceae bacterium | reverse complement strand
TGCAAACACTGCTCCGGTGCCTGCAGCGCCTGCAGGAATCAAGGTAAAACAAATCGCTAAGCTTGTCCTTACACTTAGGCAATACATACACATTTGGGTATAGGTAAATACTTCTTTCCTAAAAAAAAGACCCTGCAGGCGAAATGCCTGACAGGGTCTTTTTCTACTCAATGTTTAAAGTGAAGGAGCAGTCAGCGGCTTCACATAACATCTTCTGCGTTTATGTGCTTCCGTATCAAATTCTCTCCACTGACTTAATACCTGGGAATTTGTTTCCAACTGCGGACCGGTCTCTGCATAAACAATTCCGTTTTTAATACAGCTTTGCATAATATGGTCAATAATAACTGCATTCAAACCTTTTTTCCGCAGCTCCGGTCGAACTGCAATTAAAAGCAGATCCACTGCTGTATTTTTGTGCAGTGCACGTAACAAACGGATCCATCCAATTGGAAACAGTTTCCCTTTGCTCTTTTTCATCGCATCAGCCACAGATGGGCAGCACACCCCGAATCCGACCAGATTTTCGTTTTCATCCAAAACCAGACAGCAGTAATCCGGATTGACCAATGGAATAAACTTATCTGCATACTTATCGATTTGGTCCTTGTTCAGAGTTACCACTCCGTATAACTCTTTATAAGCCTCATTGACTAGAGCAAAAAAGTCCTTAATATATGGCTTATACTGCGACCGTCTTGTAAAACTTGCTTTATGGAAATGCCCTCGCTTCATAACGAGTTCCGAAAGGTGATGTATCTTCTGGTAGATCTCGTCCTGTTCAGTCGGAACGTTGATCTTATACTCCACCCAGTCTGTATCTTTATGGAATCCCATACGGGAAAGATGTTCATTATAATAAGGCAGATTATAATACGTAATGAACATATTACGGCGGTCATATCCTTCCACCAGCATGCCTTCACGATCCAGGTCACAAAAGCCCAACGGCCCCTGTAATTCTGTACATCCTTTTTCAACTGCCCACTTTTCTACTGCATCAAATAATGCTTTGGATACTTCCGGATCATCTATAAAATCAACCTGGGAAAAACGCATCCGTTTCGTATGCCACTTTTCATTTGCCTGACGGTTTAAGATTCCTGCGATTCTCCCAACTATTTTTCCATCCCGGTACGCCAAAAAAGCCCTGGCTTCACAATACTGGAAAGCCGGATTCTTAGATTTGTCCCAGTCACTCATATCGTCCCCATAAAAAGCAGGAACAAACTGCGGGACATTCTTATACATTTTGTTTGGAAGGTTGACAAATTTACGAAGTTGCTTTTTGTTATTTACTTCCACAATTTGAACTTCACTCATTTTATTACCACCAACATTTTATTTGTTTTTATTATACTACGCTGGTGTATACTGTATACCTTTTTTTACTGGAAAGAATTTGCTTCTTTGAGAGCTTTTTGAATGTGATTTAAAACCTGTTTCTTATTTCCACTCCACATTGGATCGATCAGATCTTTTTTGCTTCCATCTCCAGTCAGCCTGTGAATAACAATATTATCCGGAATCACCGCAAGGAGTTCCATAAGAAGGCTCACATATTCATCCTCTGACATAACAGAAAACTTTCCTTCTTTGTACTCCTCTGCCAGATCTGTTCCTTCCAGGATATGAAGCAGCTGAAGCTTAATGCCATTTGCCTGATGACTGCAGACATAAGCAACTGTTTCTTTCATATCCTCTTTGCTTTCCCCTGGAAGTCCAAGGATCACATGCGTGATCACATCCAGTCCACGCGCTTGCAATTTTCTTACTGCCTCGTCATATTTTGCAAGCGGATATCCTCTGCGGATATACTGTGCTGTTTTTTCGTGAATAGTCTGAAGGCCCAGTTCCACCCATACCGGCTTTATCTGATTCAGTTCTTCCAACAGATCCAGCACTTCTTCCGGAAGACAGTCCGGACGTGTCGCAATAGAAAGAGCTGCAATATCCGGATAATGAATGGCCTCTTCGTAAAGCGTTCTCAGTTTTTCGATTGGTCCATATGTATTCGTGTATGCCTGAAAATAAGCAATATACTTGCCATCACGAATCTTTGAGGAAATAAGGCGTTTCCCATCTTCAATCTGCTCTTGAATGCTTTTTTCAGGATCCCCGGCAAAGTCTCCGCTCCCGCCAACAGAACAAAAGATACAGCCTCTGGTATCAATGGTGCCGTCTCTGTTAGGACATGTAAAACCGCCATTGAGAGCAATTTTATAGACTTTGCACCCAAACTTATCCTGTAGGTATTGATTAAGAGAATAATAAGAAAGACTCACTTCTATTCCTCTGTTTGTTTTTTCTTTGATCTGAGGAAAGAAACCAACAACGCAAACAAAATTCCCAGTAAGGCGCCTAAACTATCGATCAGAATGTCTCTTACCTCACAGCTTCTTCCCTGCACAAACATCTGATGCAGTTCATCTGTCGCCGCATACGCCGCGCAGATCAAAAATGCTGGTATTGCATTTTTCCATCGTTTCCACCGGGACAAGTCACGCACAGAAACAAACATACTGATTCCCAGTATCAGATATTCCAGAAAATGAGCGCACTTACGCACGATAAAGGAAAGCATTTCAGGCTGAACATGCAAGAAAGATGAGAGCCATTTAACGATCACATTGCTTTCATGCATAGATAAGTCTGCAGATAATGCAGACTGAATGAAAATGAAAACCATGATTGCAATGGTTATGGCAATATGAAAAATCTTTTTTCCCTTACTTGACATTTTTACTCCTGAATTTCGCATATTATAACAAGCGGTCTGCTCCCATGCAACACTACCTGCAATATGCTATAATGCTTGCATCGTTTATTATTTGGAGGATACTCTCATGCTTATTGCTGTGACCGGCGCTAGTGGCTCTTTAGGAAAAACGATTGTCCCAAAACTTCTGGAGCGAAAAGAGAATCACTGCAGACTCCTTTTTAGGGATACACCGGTAAACCGTAAGATCATATACCGCTTACAGAAGCAATTTCCACAGCAGACTTCTGTTATGTTTGGAGACGTGACAAATGCGTCCTGCTGCCAGGACCTTGTTAAAGATGCGGACTATGTGCTTCATCTTGCAGCTGTGATCCCTCCAAAAGCCGATCATGATGAAAAAGCTGCATGGCTGACAAATTATCAGGGAACCGTTAATCTGGTCGATGCAATCATACAAACCGGAAACCAGGCAGTTTTGCTCTTCTTCTCCACGGTTGCCACTTACGGCCACCGATCTTTTCCTCACTACTGGGGCCGAGTCGGAGATCCCCTTATGCCAAGCATGTTTGATGCCTATGGGGCAAGTAAAGTACGTGCAGAACGCTTCATTCTGGAGAGTAATTTACAGAAATATGTGATCCTGAGAGAAACCGGAGTCCTCTACGATAATATGATGATGAATAACATTCATGACGGACTGATGCTTCAGACACCCGTTAATGTATTCATCGAGTGGATCACCGCAAAAGACACAGCAAATCTGTTAGATAAGATTATTACCGAAGGCGACAAAAAAAGCGGCTTTTGGAACAAAGTCTACAATATTGGAGGCGGACCATCCTGCAGGCAGACTGGTTTCGAAACCTACGACAACGGTTTTAAGCTAATTGGCGGCAGTGCAAAAAATATCTTTGAACCACGCTGGCACAATCAACTCAATTTTCATTGCTTCTGGTTCAGTGACAGTGATATCTTAGAAGACCTCTTCCATTTCCGCACACAAGGATGCAGCGATTTCTGGGGATGGTTCATCCGCAAACACTGGATCTACCGTTTAGGTCGTTTGATGCCGCCTGCTCTTCTAAAGTCTCTGGTCATCAAACCGCTTTTAAAAAACAGTAATTCACCGGATTACTGGGTGAAGAACAACATCACCGCAAAGATAACTGCTGCATATGGCGGAATAGAAAAATACAACCAGATTCCAGAAACATGGGACAAGACAGATCTGATCTGCGAGCATCCGGATTACGAACAGATGAAAACGCACGACCCGTCTCTGGATCTTTCACACGGTTATGATGAAACTAAGCCGGATAAGAATCTGAATATTGAGGACATGAAGGAAGCTGCTGCTTTCCGCGGTGGTCAGGTACTCTCCTCTACTATGGTGCCTGGGGACCTGAAGACGAAACTCACCTGGCAGTGTCACAACGGACATGTATTTGAAAGCTCCCCGTATACTGTTCTGAAAGCAGGCCATTGGTGTCCTGAATGCTGCAGTCCGAAAGATACCTGGGAATACGATGATCTGGCTAAGCATATCCCGTTCTTTGCACAGATCTGGTATGACTTTCATGATCAGGATGAAGATAACATCTTTTATCTGGATGAAAAAGGGCTCCCGCAGGTACGGGAGCGCAAAGAATAATGTCTCAGGTTGATTCGCAAAACCGGAAGAATTCCAGCATTGCCTTCTGATAGCTTAAAGGATCAATAAAGCAGCTTTGCATATGCCCTGCCCCATCTACAATTAACTTGAATTTTGGTGACGTACAGCTTTCGTACAGTTTTTCCATGGAACGAATATCTGCCACCACATCTTTTGTACCATGAATAAACAATATCGGCCTCTCATTGTTCATTAATGCATCAGTGGCAGTATAGGCATTATCATCCATCCCAAGCCTTAAACGTGCATCCAGGCGGATGAGCGGATAAAGGATTCTCGGATTTACATGCAGATTATTGATCACACTCATGCCAAATGCCCGCGCACTTGCGCAGCCGCTGTCTGCGATCAGCCCTTTTGTGGCTTTGTGCAGGCCTGCAGCTGCAGACATTAGCGTACATAGGGCACCTGCAGACATTCCCATTACATAGACTGGAATTCCCGGTGCAAGATGATCTGCAGCATAATTGGTCCATCTGGCAATATCAAACCGCTCCTTTTTCCCGTAATACAGATATCTCCCGCCACTTTCTCCGTGTGCCCTGAGGTCAATCATAAGAACAGATGTATTGTGTTCATGCAGGAACGGCGCAATCGTCCGGTAATCGTAATTCCAACCAGAACGCCATCCGTGGCAGGCGATCACAATTCGTTCTGCATTAGAACAAGGATAATAATGGCCAGTCAAAACTTCTCCATCATAACTGATGATCTGTACTTTTATCCGGGCTTTTTCTTTCAGATCTTCCGCCAGTTTTTTTGTCGCTCTTTTTTCCCCTTCATTGGTTTTCTGACTGCCCATCACGATATTGACCAGAAATTTAGGAAGCTTTGGACTTTTACGGTCGTAGGCATAGCGGGTCAGCCAATCTACAATAATTACAATAAATGTGATTGGCAGTACTATCAGGCTTATAGCAAAAATCCATTTCTGTCTTCGGGACATGTTTGTTATCTCTTACGTGATGAAAACATAGCGATGATATAAGCGATATACGCAAAAATCCCCGCGAACCAGGTAATAAGATTCCCAATGGCAAAATAGCTGTCACTGTATAACATACCTCTAAATCCAATGAGACGCAGAACTAAGGAAGCAAGAATATAGAGGATCGCAATGATCAGATAAACGACTGGCATGGCAGCGCTTCGTGAACGCACAAACATCTGAATCACATATAAAACGACCAGTATGAAATACGGAAGGATCATAGCAATCTCCCGTAAAAGGATATCAGAATAATAATACCGTACATTTCCGAAGAAACTGATCAAGTCCATGACGAGCATGATAAACATCGGAATGGCTGTCACAAATGCAGCCTTTTTAGTATGAACAAAGAACAGGATTGGCACTGCGATCACCAGCAGAATATGGATGATACGGTAGACATTTAAAAATGCCAATGGAGACTCAATAACTTCTACATAATAGAAAAAATAAGGAACCAGGCTGGCTAACGTGAATATAAAGTAAAGAACACCCATAATACCTGTCGATGCCGGCCACCTTGAAGTCACTTTTTTATTGGCTGATGCTGCGTACGCTGTAGCATAAGGCTGCTGAGAAACCTGATTGGATGCAGCCGTGCTTCTGACTGCGTGTGCAGGCTGCTGGTAGATCTGCTGTGTCTGCTGCTGAAAAACAGGCTTTGCCGCTGCAGGCTCTTCCGATAAGACCGGGGTCCCACAGTTTACACAGAAATTTGCTCCATCCGGGATTTGTTTTCCGCAATTTGTACAATACATAATAGTCCTCCCTGATACCCAAATTGTATTTTTCACAAACCTGTCCTCATATTATCTGAACGGGTCAGAAAGGTCAATTTCTTTTAACGGAAGCAGCTCTTGCGAATATTTTCCTTGCCTTGTCAAAGTAATAAACAGAATCGGAAAGCCAGTCTTCTGCCATCAGTTCCGTGCGGTTGATCTCCCAAACCATCTCCTCCAGTTCCGAAAGAAGGTAATCCTCATTATCCGGAATCAGTATTGTCTCGTGAATCGAGGATGGGAGAATATAATAGTTTCCACCCATCCGTTCACCAATCATCTCCAGAATAAAGGGATAGAAGAGAGATGCAGCACCAAAAATACCTGTGCTGTTTGTCAACACTGCTGCTTCATTCCGGATATCAAAAGCATCCAGCTGCTTTTCAAATGATAATTCCTCTTTTTTCTTAGTTTTCCCTTCCAGTATTCCTTCTACCATTGCTTCCAGTGGACGGATCACCGGCGGAAGGTTTCTAGGGCCAAAAGTAAATGCATCTGCAAACAATTGATCTTCTGATATTTCCATCCATTCCATCAGTCCCTGATCAACAACGGTAAAACCCAATCGGCCGGTTTCGTCCACTTCCATGAAGTGACAAGTTACAGCAAGATCTGCTGCTCTTCTATGCGGGATCCTTTTCAAATGGTTTTTCCGAAAATCATGATCGGATACACGTAAAACCAGATGTGTTCTTGCCACGCAATAATCCATATATTTCTCCATTACGATTTCTTCATATGACATCGATTCATTTTCCTCCTATTCTTTCTATAATTGATCACTATATAAGTCAAAACTATCAGAACGATGAGTCCTGAAAAAAGCAGTGGAATGCTGCGCAGATCGGCCCTGAAAGAAGGAGGCCGAGGATTCCCCGTGCCTCCTTCTTTGCCTTCTATTTCTTTTGGCATTTGCCTTTCTGTGCGCACACCATGCACCAAAAGACGATGGTCGTTTATCCCGTATGGCGTACAGGTGACCAGTGTCATCCGATCCTCTCCTTTTATGATCTGCAGCGAAGCCGTTTCATCGGGGAGCACCACTTCTGTCCGTTCCACTTCGTAAACATATTGATTCCCATATACGCAGGCTGCAAAAAGATCTCCCTTCCTAAGCAGCCGAATATCATCAAATGCACGTGATGCGCGCAGGCCGGAATGCGCAGTCACAACACAATGAGAAGAGATTCCTCCGACAGGAAGAGACGTGTGTTCCAAATGTCCTGCCCCAGCCGCAAGGGTCTCATCCGTTGTCCCGTGATAAAGCAGGATCTTCAAGTCTATCGAAGGAATCCAGAGATATCCCATCACACCATTACCATCAAAGGACAACTGCTCCTCATAAGCATGGATCCCGTCCTTGTTTTCCTCTCCTGCGAGCCACTTGTTATAACGATCTGCCTGATCCAGTTGTTCATCCAGGGTTTTCCGGTTCTCATCATATCTGTCGTAGCGGGAAGTCATTGTACTGATAGCCAGTACATTCTGGTATGCTTGGCGGCGGTCCATCAAAAAAGGAATGAAAAGAATAGCAACTCCTGCCGCCATGCCAAAGACAGCAGTAAGAATTCTTTTTTTCATTTCTTATTGCCCTTTCTTATCTTGCGAGCAGCAAAAACCAGAGCAAATAAAAAAATGCTTCCCCCCAGAAGCATCACGTAAAAGGTCAGCCAGTTCCTATCTCCGGTTTTAGGAGCTGGTGGAATCAAATGATTCTCCGCACGTACTTTTATGTTCCCTGTTTTTGCCTCTACGGATTGTATCCCTTTTCCTTCTGCAGAAAGGACAATGGCATCCGGATCATCATAATCTGCACAGATTTCAACCCAAAACGGTTCTACTGTCATATAGCCTTCCGGTGCTTGTTCTTCTGTGATCAGGTATTTCCCGGAATCCAGGAATGTCAACTTTATCATTCCGTTTTTATTTGTCTTCCGAAGCGACATCTCGGTCATTTCCTTAGACCTTGTTCCGTCCGCATTCAGATACATGCCTCCTTCTTCTCTAATGGAGAATGCTGCATTTGCCAAAAGGTTTCCTGTTTCTGCTCCGGTTTTCACTAATTGTATCTGCCACGTGTACAGGCGGCATCTATCTGGAACACTTTTCCCATGTTCTTCACAGGTAGGACTGCGCGTATATTCGACCCATGCGTCATTATCATTTGAATCTGCGCCTATGCTCGCTTCTTTCGTAAGAAACGCATCATATTGAACAAGAAGTGTATCCGCATCTAAGCAGCGAGGATAAATGGCTTTCAGATTTGGAAAAGCAACGGTCAGCAATTGATCCGTTAGATTGATTTCCGCACCTTCTGTAAGATCTGCTTTTTCCTTTCCTTCTGCATCAAGCAGCGTCACAGAAACGGATGAAAGATCTATTTGAAGACCTGCTTCATATTGATCACGAAAGCAATAATAATAGACATCATAAGCATTGTAATTAGATGGCAGTGTGCCATAAAGACGGTATGGGATCTTTTTTCCCATTCCGGAATCAGCCGCTTTTCCAAAAAGTATCTGCCCATCCATATTCACTTCTCCTATCTCTTTTCGCAAAGAAGGAACGGATGATTTTTCGTGAAGTGTTACGGTTCCATCTTTTCCGACCAACAGGATCATCGGCTGCGCATCATCGGAAACAATCAGATAATAGCCATCCGGAAGAGTGACAGTTTCATCCGCAGCAAAGTTTGCATCCGGCAAAATGGATGGCTCCTGCAGGATTTCTCGTGCGAGTCGTACTGCAAAAGCTCCATCCATGTCAGCTCGAGTGTTTTCTGCCAGCCACCCTGCTATTTCTACAGAAGAACGCTGCAAAGGATCAACCTCCAGTTTATCCCAAAATGTCTCAGGAATATCCTCTGCGATTTGAATGTTCCAGAGTACATCCTCCTCCAGCGCGGTACCACTTAATAATTGATAAGCGGTATAACTATGTTCCGGGTAATGATCGGATTCAATGACCATACTTCCTGCTGCAAAGGTTGGAAACGTTATCAGAAAGGCGGAAAGAATGCATAGAGATAATGAAAAGAATCTTTTCTTTTTCTCAAGCAGCACTGCCGCACTTCCGAAAAGCATTAGCGCCCCTGCGATGATGGTTAGCAGCAGACTGCCGGAGCCAGTCATCGGGAGGACGATCATTTTGTCATCTTTCATGATGATGCCGCAAATCCCATCTGCAGATGTGTAGCTTTCTGCATCCTCCGTCAGCAGTTCCAGTTCTCCCTGTTCATTAAAACAGAAAGAAATGTCCTCTGCTTCCAAATAGCTCTCAGGAGCTTTTATTTCCCTGAGTATATAGGTCTTTCCAGGCTCGAAGATATCCCGAATAACAGTTTCTGTTTCCTCGCTCATCCACTCCGTTTTTACTGTTTCTCCATCCAGTATCTGCAGTTTTGCATTTTTCAGATTTTTCCGTGTAGATGCATCAATCTTTCTGACCGCCAATGCAATCTCAGTGTTTCCGATCATCGCTGTCTGGTCAGTATGAACTTCGATCATTCCATCGCTTTCCGTGATCCAGGAAAACACTGCTTCTTCTCCTGCATTTGGCTGCGTTATTTTTGCTTTTAATGAATTTTCCGAAAGCAGATACCCCTCTGGGCTTTTGATTTCCCTAAATAAAAAACTCCCCAGTGGGAGTTTTGGATGATTCTGTGTGTCTATAAACAAATCGCTGCTTTCATATTCCTGTGCAAGACATTCGGTTGAATATGAAAATGTGCCGTCGTCTCCTGTTTGAAAATACCAGATTCTTTTTGCCTCTCCACTGCAGGAATCATTGTCAAAATACTGCATCTTGAAAACAGCACCTGACAATGGTTTATCTGCCATGAATGTCTGATCACTGTATTTTACCTTCTTTAGGACCGGCATTCCCGGATCGAAGGCTGGAACATCCTGAAAAGTGAGGGAATTATTGGAAGCTGCTAATGTAATCTCCTGATATCCAGAGGGGAGCAGATATCCTTTTGGTGCCTGTATTTCTTCGGCACGGAACCGGTCGCCTACAGAAAGACCGTTTATAGTAAAGGACCCATCCGCTCCGGTTTCATAAATGCTTGCTGTTCCCCAGCTTTGTGCATAGCTGTCATAGATCCATACATTAAATTTTGCTCCCTGAAAATTCCCGGAGTACATGGCGTTTCCAACCAGCTGGTCTTTACAAACACCAGACGCTGCTGTTGCCTTTATAACTTTCACGGATGTTGTCGTTCTTGCCGGGGTGATCATCCGCTGAAGGTATGAATTAGATGGACTCCAATAATTCACATATTTTGCATCAGCGGAGGTAGCATTACGTCTAGCATTATTCAGAAGATTTACAGCGTATTGAAAATTGCCTATATTTCCTACATAGTTTCCTTCCTGCCAGCTTCCATCACCCCAAATGTGATTCCAGATCCAATATGGAGAATGCATACCGTCAGAAACGGAATAAAAATCCACACCCAGAGATCCAAACACGGCCGCCTGTGTCAGGAACTGTGCTTCCTGCCAGGAAAGACCCCATTTATAGTACGGATAACCATTCCTCATAAGATATCCAAGAATATTATTTGTGGTCTGATTATAGACATAGGTATCATTATTCGGATTTCCTTTTCCATGATCGATGCAGTAAGCAGCGGTCCATGCTCCGTTGATATATGTATAGTACAGAAGGTCATTATCACCGATCCCCTGCACCGAATAAAACTGCTGCGCAATAGCAGAGACCGTAAATTCGCTTCCCATGAGCATATAATAATACTCTTCTGCTTCTTCACTTGATTGGGTGATGGTTTCCGTAAATACTTTCCCTTGATTCAGATGCTCATTGACGGTATTGATCCCCCATAAAGAAAGCAGCCCGCTGAACCGGGCTGTTGCTTCAGAAGTACTTGTGGCTGTGACAAAATAATCAACGGTTGGTCCATAATTGGAGGAAGGAATACGTTTCCCCTCCTGATTACAGGCGCCTATGACGGTAGCTGTTTCAATACATCCTGGAACATACCGGTTTGCCTGACTGCCCTGATTGCCTGCCGCACCGACAAACACAATTCCCTGATCCGTTGCTCTTTTCACAGCCTCCTTCAAAATCAAGTTATCTGCTGCCTCTGCACTCGCAGAAAGAGATATAATTCCGATATTCCGCGAGATTGCATATTCAATGGCAGCATAAACAGAAGATACAGCACCTCTTCCGTCATCGCCAATAGCTTTAATGGAAAGGATGGATACCTGCTCATTCTCCTCTGCCATAAATCGCGCCATTCTGGTTCCATGGCCATTATGGTCTGTCGGATCGTCACCGATCAGGGAAATGTTTTCTCTGACATGTTCCTCATTGGCTCCCGTATCGATCAATGCAACATCGTATTTGCCGAAAGATGATTCTGATACCGCCTCTTCTAATTCGGCCAGTGGATTATCTTCTTCTGTCATCCGCATTTCCTCCAAATCTGCTTTTTCCTCGTCATCACAGATACGAACAACTGTATCTACATCTACCGCATCTGCCCGTTCCAGATAGTACCAGTAAGCTTTCTTTGCGCTTTCCTGATCCTGGTATTGTAATAAAAAAGTATCGTTATAAGATGAAAGGATCGGCGCATCATCCGGAAAAATGGATACATCATTTGCTGCTACCAGCAGCCTGCAGGTGGAAAAATCTTTTCCTTCCAAGGACTCTGTTTCCGTTTTGCCTGCATCATTGGCCAGCACCATTCCTGATGCCGATAGGACCAAAAGAAAAACAGCCATCAGAAAGATGACTGTTTTTTTGATTCTGCTTCTTTTCATTTTTTACTCTCCTTCTTTTTCCCCCTGAAAATGATGCCTGCCGCAGAAATGGCTGTTACACCTAAACCTACTGCAATGATCAGCACAAGACCTGGTTCTCCGGAAAGCGGCATCTGTATTTTTTTGATATTTCCAACTGTGACATTCACAAGACACCTCGCCGCAATGGCTGCACTCCCTTCATCACCGTCGACAATATGATCATTGCTGTTATCTATACCTGCTGCTGCATCAGCATTCCCCGAAACTACATTGGTCAAAGTCAGAAGCATTCCATCTTCTCCATAGTCTGCCTGGATCGCAACGATCGTATCTTGATTCTTCACCTGATACATATCCGGGGCCTGAACTTCCTTCAGCAGATAGCTTCCTGCATCCAGACCTGTGACTTCTATACTTCCGTCCTCACCTGTTTGAAATTCATAGGGATCCGTTCCCAGTCTGCCGTCCGGCTGCACGAATAATCCCTGCGAAGAAGCATCATCCGGGGCAGATGCCATGATCGTAAAACGGGCTCCGGAAAGCGGGACATTGGTATCTCTGTCTTTCTTTTCCAGATGCAGTGCAAATGCATAAAGATAATCCTTGACGGTATGTGTTTTTCCAATTTCTCTGGTATTTGGATTGGAGCTGTAAATAATACATGCCTCATTCGGGTTGCCTGCTGCGCCGATCACACAGTCATCATTCAACTTGACGGAATAGGTCAATATGATCCTGCTGTCAGCATTCAGCTGGACATTTGGAATTGCATAAAGGTCTTCGCATACTACTCCCAGCTTACTTGTTCCATCGTCCTGCTGCGTCAACGTTTCCCGGAAGGACGAAGAAACATCATTGCCATCCAGAGTTACCCTGTAAGAGCCCTTATTATAGTCGATTCCTTTGCTCATGACATCTTCAAATCCGTAATAATACAGATCGTAGGTCTGAATATTCATGGCGACCGTTCCTGTGATCTGATGCCAAATATCCTGTCCCAGCTGCGCATCGGCTCCATAACCCCATGCAGCGCCATCTGCATCATTCAGGATCTGTTTATCGATTGTCGGAACAGATCGCTTTTCTGTAACAGTAACGGTTCCTCCGCCAATAACTGTAAAAATCGGCGATGTACCACTCTCATCCATGTCAATGGAATCACCTGAAGTAACCAGCAGCCAGTATCCTTCCGGCAGTGTCACAGTCTGTCCCTTCGTAACAGAAACAGAACCGGCAATATCATCCGCAGCCGCCGCGAGCTGATTCAAAAGCTCATTCGCCTGCAAAATAGTATTCTGATCTGTCATTAATTCACCGGACGCATTACTAACAACCGCTGAAATATACTCTGCCGCATCCTGCGCATCCAGAGAAGAATAAGATGATGTAAACTGCCTGATCACCCCAACAACAGCATCCCTCATTTCATCCGACGGCCAGGCAAAGTCTGAAAGTGTTCCGTCGTTATTCTTTCTTGCCTTGAAAATGCAGAAAGCTTTGGATACTGTATCCTGTTCATCAAAGGTTTCAACCTGAATATTCCCTTCTCCATATGTGACTTCACTGTTCGCCATAACAGCCATCGGCGCGCAAAGCATTATAACGCTGCTGATAGCAGCAATGGCCACCAGGAGTTTTTTTCTGTTTGATTTTCTTTTCTGTTTCAATAAATTCATATATACCTCCTTTTTTGCATATGAAAAAAGCCTCTCTTAAGGCTCATATCGTTACTGATCATATTTGATGCCCTCACCCCTGATCTGGGGAACACACCAGCCTGCGCAAAAAGCACAACATAGGTATTTCACCTTCCCGAGGATCTCTCCGGACCGCCCTCATTGCCTGGGACTATTCTCTGGCCGTATGGTTTCTATAGCACGGACTGTGACTGGACGGAAGTATCTTTAAATGTAGCCGGGTGCTGCGTATTCTTTTTTCAATGTGCTAAAAGTGAGTTTTGTTTGCCGAGATGGCAAATGAAAAAAGATAATTTAGAACTGAAATAAAAGAACTGCTTATTTCAGTGGAATCAAAATAACAGATTCCACCAAAATAAGCAACTGGTTTTTTGTGTTTTCTTAATACCTGTTATGAACTTTTTCCGCGAAACACATAACATCGCGGATCTCAATCTTTGTTCCGTCGTCCAGAATAGCCGTTCCGCTTATCTTTCCGAAGACCTGATGCTGATCAGATATCAGAACTTTAAAATCGAGATTAGCTTCTCTGTCTAAAACAGGCACAAAATCCATTTCAAAACGCCCGTCAGAAGAGGTGAATTTCCATGGATCCATATATCCGCTCTGCGGGATATGGAATGTAATATCGTCCAGCTTATGTACTTTCCCGTTATAGAACAGCACATTTTCGGTAGCGGCTTTTGTATTGCCAAATCCATAGCCGATATTGAATCCGAATGTTTTTCCGTCCAGATCACAGTTTCCGGATCCCCAGTACCAGGTATTATCATAAGTCCAGACACCGCGTCCCCAATCCAGCGTTCCGAAATCTGTCGATGGATCAAAGGTATATCGTTTTCCGTCATATTCCATATAGCCCGATGCACGCATGCAGTTGATCTTCTGGTTATAGTAAAAATGCTTATCTTTATCCCACGGGGTTGCAATGACCATAGAGTCCATCTGAGGCTGCTCTAAAAGGATATCGCAGTCAAACGGTTTTCCATCACAGAATCGGTCAAAATGACAGGTGATATGTCGTTTCCCCTCTTCCAAAGTGAACTGCATCTGAAGACGTTTGTCTTTGTAAATGGTGTTTCCCTTGGATGAATCCGCAGGCAGTTTCAGTTTCCCCATCGGAAATGCATTCAATATAGTTTCCGTGTGTTCCCAAGGGGTGTTATCAAACAACAGGAGTGAAACAGACTGCAGGCCTATATAACCATCATCAGAGATGGTAAAGGCACCTGCAAAATGCTGACTTAAAACCAGATAATAATCCCATTCTTTGATGCGGAACCTGGATGCTTTGATCTTTGTGCGGTCATACTGCTGCAACAAGGAGCGGGACCAGCCCGGCTCTCTTAAATTGCCCCTCTCATCCAGCAAAGGCTGTTGATTGGTTACTTCATGATTTCTCATATCTCTTAATTCAGAAGATCCCGCAGAAGTTGATTTCTGCGGGATCTATTCTTCTAAAAACTATTTTGTTGCTAAACTCTCCATGATTGTTTTAATATCCGGATCTTCCCAGGTGACGCCGGTCTCTTTGCCGTCAACTGCAACAAGGATATTAAAGTCATATTGTGCATTATCTGTTTTGTAGTGGACAATTTCATATGTGTATCCAAGAGAAGTACCTTTGAAGCCAGTGCATTCTACGCCATTGATCGTAACTCCCTCAAGGTCTGTCACATCATCATAGACAGATCTGAGCTCCATTACGATAGTCTCCGGAGAATACCAGTAAATACGGATATTTGCTTTACCGTAAGCGTCCATTTCACTGGAAGCACCTTTTGCCAGGAAGATTGTTTCCGGATCTACCGGATAATTGCCCTGTTCATCTTTTTCACCGAAGATGTCTGTCTGTGGAAATACAGTCCATCCGGAAGGAACAGATACTGTGAATACTCCGGTATCATAAGTTTCGGCTTTACCGCCACCACCAGAGTTACCACCTCCGCCTGAATTTCCGCCGCCACAAGCAGCAAGTGCCAAAACTGCTACACATAACACAGCAATAATAGCAAGCATTTTCTTTTTCATTTTTAACACCTCCATGTAATAAATAAACCTTAATATTAATGGCGATCCTTTATTATCATACCATAATCTATAATAAAACTATTATTGATTTTTGATTTTTTCTTTTCGAGTAGTAAATAGTTTTAATTGATTAAAGAAAATGTTATATAAATGGATCTTTCGCAGTACAAATGAAATAAGGAGCGGAATGATCACTCCACAAGGAAGTCCAAGGATAATGAAAACAACCGGGGAAGCAATACCGCTCTTCGTCAGTAGATATCGGATTGCAGAAAGCACAAAGGTATGGATCAGGTATATCTCGAGGCTATGTTTTCCTAGATATCCCAGAAAACCGCTATTCCCCAGCCATCCGACTTCTTTGAAAAGATAATAAAAGCATAGAGAAAAACTTCCTGCCAGAAACCAGTTTACCAAAAAGTGTTCATTCAGAAATCTGGCAGGCGTCCAGAATATAATACATAAAACAAGGGAAACGACAATGAGCAGAAGAAGCACCAGTCGAACTATCTTTTGTTCTTTCAGGGAAGTCTCCTTTTGCCATCTTTTAGCCAGTACAATGCCCAAAAAAAAGAAGAATGAATAGTAAAACACGTGTTTAACGTCAAAATAAAATCCTGAAGGAAGAAAGTAGCTGCCGAGATTAAAGAGAAATGTCACCGAAAGCATGATCCACATATTTGCCCTCTCCAGCTGAAAGATTCCAAAAAAAAGATAAAAAATGATGAGGACAAATATATACCATAAAAGCTGGATTGGTTTAACCGGAATCAGAAAAATATCTGTCCACGCTGCAGGAGTATGGATGGCTTCCGCAAAAAGCAACCGGGATAAACCAAGGATCAGCGACCACAGAAAATAAAGGATCGATAATCTGGCAATCTGCAGCCCTATCCGTTTTTTTTGACCATTTCCATACTTGCTGCTGCAATAGGCACGGTAAAAAGTTTCTCCACTCAGAAGAATAAACAAGGGCATATGAAATGAATAAATAATGTTATAAAGGTAAAAGTAAGTTGTCTGCGTAAAAGGATTCCACAAATTTCCAGTTGCGATGTGTCCAAGCACTACACAAAGGATGGTAAATCCTTTTAAGGCGTCAATATATGCGATTCGTTTGTTTGTCAATGCCTCTTGATTCATGGAATCCTTTGCCTTTTCCGAATATTCTCAGTGAATCATGGCAGGAAGTCCGTATCCTTCAAACAACTCTTTGATCTCTTCCATTTTTGCTTCAGAAGGCGGCGTCGCTTCCGCAACAGGTGTATCACTGATCCGAAGATGTTTTGAAACCCCGAGATTATGATAAGGCAGGAGCTGCACAGATGTTATTGCACTTCCAAGTTCCACACAAAACTCTGCCGTGCGTTTAAGATTCTCCATATCGTCGTTAAAAAGCGGAATCACCGGGATACGGATCTGGAGCTTGCCTCCTGAAGCAGCAATTTTTCTGGCATTTTCTAAAATCGGTTCGTTCGGAACACCCACAGTCTGTTTGTGACGTTCACTGTCCATATGCTTGATATCGTAAAGATAAAGATCCGTATATGGCAATGTCACTTCCACCGTCTTCCAGGCAGCAAAGCCTGTGGTATCCAACGCTGTATTAAATTCTTCTTCCTTAAGCTGCTTTAACAGTGCCAATGTGAAGTCAATCTGAGAGAGCGCTTCTCCTCCGGAGATTGTCACCCCGCCGCCGGAACGCGCAAAAAAGCTTCGATCCGGACGCACTTTTTTCATGATCTCTTCCACTGTGTAGCTTGTCCCGCAAATGAATAACGCATGCGGATAACACTCTTTTGTACATTCTCCGCAGTTATCACACAGATCTCGTTTCACATGCACCAGCTGGATTGACTCTCCTGACCTGCTGTCAACGCTTGTTTCTCCAAGTTCCACAGCGTTTTTCGGGCAGGCTTTAATACAGCTGCTTTCACAGATTTCTGTTCCGACACACCGCATGGAGATCCAGCTCAGCTGCGGGTAAAATTCCTGCGACTCCGGGCTGTGACACCATGGGCAGTGCAGTGGACAGCCATTTAAAAAGACTGTCGTCCGGATACCCGGCCCGTCCTGAACGGAAAATGGCTGAATGTCATATACGATTCCGCTGATTTCCATAAAGGTATGTCACAGCTCCTTCCTTTGTGATTTGTTACAGTTTATATTCGTTACGGGAAATAATATCGTTCTGCAGATCGCGGCCAAGTTCTACGAAATAAGCCGAATAGCCAGCAATCCGGACAACCAGGTCTCGATACTCTTCCGGGTTCTCCTGTGCATGACGCAGTGTATCGCTGTCTACCACATTGTACTGAATCTCCATACCGCCATTATCAAAGTAGCCCTGTGTTGCGCTGATCAGCTTGTCCCTTCCGCTGTCATTGCTCAGGACCGATGGATGCATACGCATATTCAGTGCGATACCTCCAAGGAAGTTTGTCTGGTCATAGCATGCGGAACTGCAGAAAACAGCCAGCGGTCCGTTCTTATCACGGCCCTGTGCAGGGGATGCAGCATCTGCTAGCGGTTCAGGGAATTTACGTCCATCCGGCGTTCCCCAGGTCTGCTTACCCTGATTGACATGGTCCGAAGAACCGTATAATCCTGCTTTATACAGGGAGCAGCGGCTGGTGGACAATGTCTTGCAGATCTCATAATAAGTATCACAGCACCATTTGAATTCCATATCTGCATATGGGTCGTTATTGCCAAAATGCGGAACGCGGTCTAAGATCATCTGACGCAGTTTCTCGTAACCTTCCCAGTTTGCCATCACTGCATCATACAGTTCCCGTGTCGTACAAAGCTTTTCATCAAAGCACATATACTTGATCGTAGTAAGAGAATCCGCAACGGTGGCAAGACCGGTTGCGGTGCCTCCGAATGAGTTATACTTTGCCCCGCCCTGTGTGCAGTCTTTGCCATTTTCCATACATCCTTCGATGGACAGTGAAAGAACACTCTCCGGAGCAAAGAACATAGCAAGATTCTCTGCGTAGTTCTGTACGGTGATATACATATCCATGATATGCTGTCCCATCTTCCGCACGGCCTCACGTACTTCCTCAATGGAATTCATTTCATACAGATAACCGGTATGAAGGGAAGACTGTACTCCGTTAAGAGGATTAATACCATTATTGATCGCCATATCCATAATACTGCCCCACCAGATCGTAGCATGAGGCGGATACAGTCCGTTAGGTGCAGGATAATCTGTTCCGCAGCCTACGATTTCCTGGCAGCCGATGCAGCCATAGTTCCGTGCATCTTTCAGTTCATAGCCTTCTTTGAGCAGTGCAGGAATAACGATCTCGTCATTGTAATAAAGCGGCAGGCCTCCGACCAGCTGACTGGTAGCCACTGCGCAGTCCCAGATTTCTTTTGGCGTATTCGGACTTGTGCGGAAAATAACCGTTGGGTCATGAAGTTTCAAACGTCCGATCGTTTCAAATACCATGAAGGAGACCGGGTTAGTTGCATCATTTCCATCCTCATCCATTCCGGAGATCGTTACATTCTGATATGTATTACCGACTCCGATGGTATCCTTGATGAGGATCGGTGCACCGGAATAGAAGCAGTTCAGTTTCAGGAAGAATGCATCAACAAGTTCCTGTGCCTCTTCCATGGTGATCGTTCCTTCTTCAAGATCCTTTTTCAGGAATGGCCATGTATACTGGTCAAAACGTCCGATAGACGGGCTTGGTGTACGGTCGTAGATCTGGATCATGACCTGATACATCATGATACCCTGTACTGCCTCACGGAAGTTTCTGGCAGGATTTTCAGAAAGCCATAATAGTGCTTCTGCCATTTTTTCAAGTTCTGCTTTCCGTTTTTCATCTGTGCATGCTGCTGCCAGCTCGTTACATTTTTCACCGTAACGACGTACCAGCGTCATTGCGCCTTCACAGGTAATGGCTGCTGCCTTGTAGAAAATGTATTTGTTCATATCCTCGCCGAACAGGCGGTTCTTATGCTCATCGATCCAATTCTGTGCCTGCTCATAAAGGGCTTTATATCCTGTATTAATGATCTTTGCGTAACCTGCGATCAGATGGCCTGCAGGCAATCCGAAAATGCTCTGTCCATGCAGTTTGTAGTTGCTGATATCCAGATCGCGAAGTTCTTCAAAGCACTCTGGCTGCCATGCATCGATCATCGTGCCGTTTTTCCGGAAGAGCCAGTAATCCTGCACGGATTTCATATACTCATAATCTTCCGGTGTGATGCAGTAGCGGATATCATCCGTGTCCGGATTATGGTAAAGTCCATCCTCACGCATGGTCCATTCGCCTTTATCTACTGCCTCGATGACCCAGTCGGTTCCGCTCCATTCCGGATAAGAAACGCTGCTGAACAGATGCGGTCCCTTATTGCCGACAACGATCTCATCATCGTCAATAAGTATTGTCATCTGTTCACATAAGTCACGGAAAAAAAGTGGTCTACGGATGGCGGGTATCACATGCTCATTTCGCATGGTGCTGTCTGTCAGAATACGCATACGTTCAGAATCATAAATAAGTACACGATCACGGATCCTGTTGCGCATACGAAGAATCCGTTCACTAACTGGCTTAAATTGATACATTTGATTAACTCCTTCCTAAAATAACGGATTTATAGTTTTACTGGTGCGATGTCCAGTCTTTTCCCTGTCCCATACCCCAAGATTCAAAAACAGTGTTATAAAATGGCGGACGTGCAAAATCAAACATCATTTCCGCATTGAAATCGTGATATGCCATGTGCCATTTCTCCAGATAATCCAGACCTTCCAGGAGGTCTTGAAGTTTTTCAATAGGGACGGCCATGATCATTTCGTTTCTGTCGCTAAGTGCCCTCTCCTGTTCACCCGGATCAGGAATCGCAACGGTATAGTCTTTCTTGATCATCGCGTCTACTAAAGTGTACATACAGGAATCTACCGGATCCAAATGTACTTCCAGACGTTTCCCTGTTTTGTATTTGATTGCAGCAAGCAGGGTTCTAAGCTGGAAATTATTATTACAATTGATCAGCAGTACATCTGGTTCAAATCCTGCAGACTGCGCCGGTGCTAACAGAACGCCCTGGTATTTTCCGACCGGAAGGCGCGGAAATTCTTCGAAGAAGCGGTCTGCTTTTTCTGTATCCTGGATTCCCATCCTGCGACTGATCTCCAAAAAACAATCGGTTTCCCGTCCCGTCTCAGCATAACCCAGACCTACGACAGGCGCCCAGCACCATTCTGAGGATTTATCAGTATAGAGTGTTTTCCCCTGACGTTTAACCAGAGCAAATGCCTGGCACAAAGAAAGATGGCCAAATGCTTCTCTAGCGATCAAAGCACTTTCCGGTACATCTGCCGGATCCTCTATGAACTTAACAGCCTGAATATTTAATGTAAGATCCAAGAAACTAGTCAGTCTCTTTGCAGCGTCATTAACGTACATTGTCGAATTTCCCCCCAGTATGTATTTATTGATAGATAAAGTGTATCATTTCACCCCGTAACAATCAACTTGCACTTCGCCTGCAGAAAAGGATATCTGCAGAAATATTCATACGAAAGCGCTTGCTTTTGCAGGAAAAATCGTGTAAAGTATTGACTGTTCGTAATTCGGGCAAGTATGGAGAAGTACCCAAGCTGGCCGAAGGGGCTCCCCTGGAAAGGGAGTAGGTCGTTAGTAGCGGCGCCAGGGTTCAAATCCCTGCTTCTCCGTTAAACAAGAACAAGGACCCTATGGGTCCTTGTTTTTGTATAATGAAGTTCAACTCCCTGCTCCCTCAATCTTTTGTGATCCAGTTTTTATCTGCATCATCTTTGATATAAGTTCTTATTATCGTTTTGCAGTCCAGGCAAAGATCCGAATAAACCTCAGCCACAATAGTAAAAGGTAAAAGGCTTTTTTCTTTCGTATATTCTAATCCTATATTTCCTGTTTCTGCAGATTTTCCCCAGGATATTCCCTGCTTAATTCTTTCGCTCCCACAAAATGGACACTTCATTTGTTTTCTCCTCTTTATAGCATTTTATTGTTTAATTGCCTTTGTCATCCATTTGCCGCTTTTATATCGGCCAAGGAAGAATATCGTCCTGATGATCCAATCGATGATCGTATGCGCGATCCAGACTCCGATAATACCAAGATGAAAATACTTTGCGATCAGAATGCCCAGCAATACTCTGCCGACCCACATAGTGATGGAACTTACGATCATCGTATAGGTCGCGTCGCCGGTGCTTCTTAAAAAGGCCGGCGTTACAAACGCAAAATTCCATAAAACAATGGAGGAAAGGCCATGCATGAGACAAACTGTCCGAGCCATTTGGGTTGCCTCCGGAGAAACATCATAGATTTTCAGGATCAGCGGTGTTGACAGCAGGATGATCCCTACCCAGACCGCGGTCATGACCATGACCCAGATCATCAATTTTCTAAAGTAGTATTTTGCTTTTTCAAAATCTCCTGCGCCGATGCACTTACTGACTACCGTAGCCATTGCCAGATTGATTGCCTGCCCCGGAATAACATGAAAACCGGTCACGACTCCGCCAATCGCATTCGCAGTGATGCTTGCTGTCCCCAAAGTGGAAATAAAACTATAAAGGATAATCTTTCCCAACTGGAACATCCCGTTTTCTATACCGCTCGGAATGCCTAAGGAAATGATATTTCTCATGATCAGTTTTTCGGCCTTAAACTTGAAAAAGCCGCGCAGATTCAGAAGATACTTTTTATTGATCAAAAGTCCCAGAATCAATAAAGCAGCGATCCATCTGGATACGATAGTTGGTATTGCAACGCCTTCTACCCCGCACTTCAGTCCAAAGATCATGATGGCATTTCCTGCAACGTTGATGGCATTCATCAACATGGAGGTCCGAAGTGTGATTCTTGTCAGTCCCATGGCACGGAATAAAGCTGCACCGGCATTATAAAGAGCGATCGCAGGCACAGAAGCCATAACGATCATATAATAGGTTCTTGTCGCGCTCATAACATCCGGCTCGATCTTACCGAACAGATTATGCAGGATCACACCATGGAACACATAAAGAAG
>JAGCAK010000127.1 GCA_017652745.1 Lachnospiraceae bacterium | reverse complement strand
GATATCACAATCCAAAACGATAGCATCTTTATCCGGATTATCTTTACCCTCCCACAGGAGACGGTTAAAGACCTCATGTCCATGAATTCTGTTCTCTTCTATGTCAGAGCCATAGTAGCCCCACGATTCATCCGTGCCGATCACGACGATCGGTTCTTCTATTATCTTTGCCTGCTCCGGCGTTTCTTCTGCAGCCTCTTCCTCTGCATCTTCTTTTGCACCCGGCAGAATGACCGGTACCGGGATCACACCCTCAATGCCTTCATCTTCTGGTTCCTCGTCGGCAATCACTTCCTCCGCTGCCTCGGCATCCGGTTCCTCTTCGGCAATCACTTCCTCAACCGCCTCGGCTTCCGGCTCAGCCTCGATCAAAGCCTCCTCTAAAGCAGCCTCGAGATCAGCGTCTGCAACCTCATCGGTAAAAAGTGGTTCCGCATCAATTGGCATTGCCTTGTCGGCGACCAGACTTTCTGCCTCTGCAAAAAGATCTTCAAATGCTGGCAGTTCCATATCGCCCATCGGGCCGGATACTGCCGATGCTTTCGATGCTTTCGGCGCTGCATCTAACCCAGCCAGCACGGCTTCCATATCCGCCAGCTGCGAGGTATCTGTAAATAATTCACCCAGCTCATCCAGTTTGCTGAGATCCATGTCATCATACTCATCGTATTCGTCAACATCTTCCGAAGTTTCGAGTGCAGCTTCAGCTGCTTCTTCCTCATCTAAGGTGAGCCCGATCTTCTTAGCCAGGTCAAACGCCTTGAAATGCTTCTTAAAGAATCCCTGCTTCTTAACCGGTTCCTCGACCTCTTCTTCAGATGCCTCAACGACATCTTCAACAGCCTCCTCAATTGCTTCTTCGACCGGCTCTTCCACCGCTTTCTCTATTGCATCTTCCACTGCCTTTTCAACAGGCTCTTCAGTTTCAACAACAATATCTTCTATCTCAAACGGAATGTCTTCCTCAGCAAAAATCTCATCCGAGATCTCGTCAAAGATATCCTCGGTCAATTCTTCTTCCGGGAATTCCTCCAGAATTGATTCGTCAAACAATTCTTCTGTGAAATCAGAATCCTCGACACCAACTATCTCTTCAGCAGCCTTCACAGCTTCTGCTGTAACCGGTGCAACCTCTTCCGGCACAGCTTCTTCCAAAACTGCCTCTTCAGCAGCTTCCTCCAAAACTGCCTCTTCAACAGCTTCTTCAGCAGCTTCTTCTGATACTGCCTCAGATGCTGCTTTTGCTGCTTTCTCCTCATCCATGATCGCCTGGATCTTTCCGATGAAATCAAAGGAGACCTGGCCTTCTACGTCATCGTTCCAGGATTCCTCTTCCGGTGTCATTTCAGACGGAACTTTTGCCTCAGCCTCCGGCAATTCTTCTATAATCTCAGCTTGATCCTGCACGGTCACAGCCGGCTCTTCTGTCACAGCCGGCTCTTCGCCAAACTCCGCTGCTAGTTCATCGACCAGAGACTCCACATCTTCCGGAACCGTTTCATCCAGCACCTGATCACCGGCATCTCCAAGAGCCTCGTTCAGATCATCTTCCGCAAATAGATCCGGCACTACTATCTTCTCCGGTACGGATTCAAAATACTTCGGAATGGAAGCGGACAATTCTTTTTCCTGCTCAGCCAAAATGGATTGGATCTCATCTTCCGTCATATCCATCATTGGCATCGTATCAGAAAAGCCTCTTTCTTCTTTTTCAGCCGGCACCTCTTCCTTCGGAATAAATTCCAAAGGTTCATCTTTCTTCGGAACAAATGCAGATGGTGCCTCCTGCGACATACCTTCCAGTTCTTCCAGCACGTCAAGTGGCATTTCGTCCAGATCGTCCGGGAGTTCTTCCATGAAATCGCTATCGTCCATCAGCCCCTGAAGATCATCTTCGCTGAACAGGTCGTCCTCCGGAACAGCCTCTTTCACTGATGTTTTTTTCGGAACATCCACCGGTGTATTTTCCGGAACATCTTCCGGTTCCGAAACGATCTCGAAATCCGGCTCGACATCAGCAAGCAGCTCTTTTGCAGCTTCCTGCTCCGGATCCCGCACCAGCTCCAGATTCCATCTGCGCATACGTCTGGTATGCGAATAGTAATCCCTTCCCGCGAGTGTATCCGGCATGTCCATAGTCTCTGGCAGCTCCGGCAGTTCCGGCGCATCGTCAAAAGAAGGCTCATCCTCGTATACCGGCACGTCGTCAAATACCGACTCATCAAATGCAGGCTCATCCTCGCCGATCAACTCATTCAGCAGATCATCAGATGCTTCAAACGGATCACCATCCTCAATGAATGCGTCGATGTTTTTAGTGTCAAATAACTCGTAATCATCCGAGTCAGCATATTCTCCCGGCTCTGCCTCAAGGTCATCAAATTCCATAGCGAGCGCTTCTTCCGGAGCCTCTCCACTTCGTTCCAAGACAACCTCCGCGCGCAGAGCGATCCGCTTGTCATCGTCATTCCATCCCTGTCCCAGAAAGACGTCGATGGAGTTGGATGGCGCTTCCGGACCCGCATACAAGAGATCTGTAATATCATATGCATAGTAAGGGACGCCGTCTTTGTCATCTGCCTGATAAGGCGTCAGATAGGCATCGCCGACTCTTTGTCCATTGATATATGCTTCAAAGACCCCCAAAGCGGTGATATAAAACGTCGCCCTGCTGATTGGGAAGTCTACGGTAAAGTCTTTGAAAAATACTGGATTGAACGTATCGCCATCTTGCCGGCCGATCCATTTTGCAGTCCATTCTCTACTCATTACAAAATCTCCTGTGTTTCATTTGAAATATTGCATGCACAAAAGCAGAGGCCCCGCCTCTGTAACTAAAAATTGTACAACATTTTTCCCGATTTGCCTAATATTTTTTAGAAATGAATTAAGCCATGATGAAATTGCGAGTTGTGTTCGTTTTGAATAATAATTACAGGATGAGATTGCGAGTTGTGTTCGCTATTTTCAGACAAGTTATCTGGACCTGCGTCTTAAAACGCGAAAATCGCTCCTTTAGCCATACGCTGTGTCGTTTATTTTCTCTTTATTCGAAAACGAAATGGTTTAAAACGAACACAACTCGCTATCTCATATTGAAACGCAAAATATTGCGTACACAACTCGCAATCTCATATAAAAACAGGTGCCGGCATCTCTGCCGGCACCTGCCTTTATGATCAATTCAATTAATTTGCGTTAGTTGCGGGTTCGGATTACATCATTCCGCCCATGCCGCCCATTCCGCCGCCACCTGCCGGCATTGGAGCCGGAGGTTCAGGGATGTTAGCAACAACAGCTTCGGTTGTCAGATAGGTAGAAGCAACACTGATTGCGTTCTGCAGTGCGGACCGGGTAACCTTAACAGGATCCAGGATTCCTGCTTTGACCATCTCGACATACTCTTCATTCAGAGCATCAAAGCCTACGCCGTCCTTAGCTTCTTTCACCTTATTAACGATGACGCTGCCTTCCAGACCTGCGTTCTCAGCGATAACAAAGAGCGGAGACTCCAGAGCCTTCAGGACGATGTTTGCGCCGGTCTTCTCGTCGCCGGTCAGATCAGCTACAGCCTTGGCAACCTTCGGGATAGCGTGGATGTAAGCACTTCCGCCGCCTGCGATGATGCCTTCCTCAACAGCAGCCTTGGTAGCAGCCAGAGCATCTTCCATACGAAGTTTCTTCTCTCTCATTTCTGTCTCAGTAGCAGCACCAACTCTGATGACTGCAACACCGCCGGACAGTTTAGCCAGTCTTTCCTGCATCTTCTCTCTGTCATAATCAGAAGAAGTGGTCTCGATCTGAGATTTGATCAGGGCGATACGGCCTGCAATATCTTTCTTGCTGCCAGCACCGTCAACGATGATCGTATTCTCTTTATCAACGCGGACTGTCTTAGCACGTCCCAGCATCTCCAGAGTGGTGTCCTTCAGTTCCAGACCCAGTTCTTCGGAAATCAGCTGGCCGCCCGTCAGAACAGCGATATCTTTCAGCATTTCTTTTCTTCTGTCACCATAGCCAGGAGCCTTGACAGCAACAACATTGAAAGTACCACGCAGTTTGTTGACGATCAATGTGGTCAGTGCCTCGCCTTCAATATCCTCAGCGATGATCAGCAGTTTTGCACCAGTCTTAACAACCTGCTCCAGCAGCGGAAGGATGTCCTGGATCACGGAGATCTTTCTGTCTGTCAGAAGGATGTACGGATCATCCAGATTAGCTTCCATCTTCTCAAGGTCAGTGCAAAGGTACGGAGAAATGTATCCTCTGTCAAACTGCATACCTTCAACCAGCTCAAGCTCAGTCTGCATGGTCTTGGATTCCTCAATGGTGATGACACCGTCGTTGGTAACTTTTTCCATAGCGTCTGCAACCATCTCGCCGATGGAATCATCGCCAGCGGAAATAGCAGCAACACGTGCGATCTGCTCTTTTCCTTTAACCTTGCTGCTCATCTTGACCAGAGCTTCAACAGCTGCGTCACAAGCTTTAGCCATACCCTTTCTCAGGATGATCGGGTTAGCGCCTGCAGCCAGGTTCTTGCCGCCTTCATCGATCATGGTCTGAGCCAGGACAGTAGCGGTTGTGGTACCATCGCCGGCCACATCGTTGGTCTTGGAAGCGACCTCACGAACCAGCTGAGCACCCATGTTCTCGAAAGAATCTTCGAATTCAATTTCTTTTGCAATGGTAACACCGTCGTTTGTGATCAACGGATTGCCATAAGGTTTGTAAAGGACAACGTTTCTGCCCTTAGGTCCTAATGTAACTTTTACGGTATCAGCCAGAAGATCAGCACCTCTACCCAGCGCTTCTCTGGCATCAGCTCCGAATTTGATTTGTCTTGCCATTTCAATTGCCTCCTATCACATTGCGATAACGATCGCCTTATTTTACGATTGCGAGAATATCATCCTGACGAACAATAACAAACTCTTCGTCATCCAGTTTCACGTCTGTTCCTGCATATTTAGAGTAGATGACTGCATCTCCTACTTTCACCTGCATTTTCACATCGTCCGTGCCAGGGCCTACAGCGATGACTTTAGCCTGCTGTGGCTTTTCCTGAGCCTGTCCCGGTAATACGATGCCGGATGCAGTGGTCTCTTCTGCTTCAAATTGTTTAAGAACAACTCTGTCTCCTAATGGAACTAATTTCATTTTCCTGTCCTCCTTCGAATTATTAGCACTCGTTTCATATGAGTGCTAAACTATTGTAATAATACCCTATCAACCTCTTATTTGCAACCCTTTTTTCAAAAAAAGTGGTCAATTTCCATAAAAAAGGCCGGTGCAAAACCGGCCTTTGTTGCTGTATCAGTTGCTGCTTATCTTCTCTTCAAGAAATCCGGAATGGTGATATCCTGTCCCTGCACCGTCTGTCTCGGCTGACGCGGAACCTGGAAATTCAGGACCGGTTTCGCCTGCTGAGGTCTTTCAGTCTCCTGCTCACCCTTCACGACGAACGGACGCTCGGTCTCCGGCTGCGGCTGCTGAGCTGCCTGCTGAGGAGCCGGTGCGGCTGCCTGCTGCTGTGGCTGCTGGTAAACCTGCTGAGCTGCCTGCTGCGGTCTGTTCCGGTTGATCTGGATGTTCGGGGAAGCCATGCGGATGGTGCTGTCGTTGATGCCCGTTGCGATCACAGTGATCGTGCAGGTATCAGCCGGCTCAGCCTCATAGCGAGCACCAAAGATGATGTTTGCTCCATCGCCCGCCAGATCCTGAACATAAGAAGCTGCATCGTTTGCCTCGATAAGGGAGATATCGCCGGAGATGTTGATGATAACATGGGAAGCACCACGGATATTGGTCTCCAGCAATGGAGAAGTAACTGCACCCTTGACAGCTTCTTCTGCCTTGTCATCGCCAGTGCCGGTACCGATACCGATATGAGCGATGCCCTTATTCAGCATAACCGTACGAACATCTGCGAAATCCAGGTTGATCAGAGCCGGGATATTGATCAGGTCGGTGATACCTCTGACGGACTGCTGCAGCACTTCGTCTGCCTTCTTGAAAGCGTCCGTAATAGAGGTCCGTCTGTCAACGATCTCAAGCAGCTTATCATTCGGGATAACGATCAGCGTATCAACGACTTCTTTCAGACGCTCGATACCCATGATCGCGTTGTTCATACGAGTCTTATTTTCAAATTTAAAAGGTTTGGTAACGATACCGATCGTCAGGATATCCATATCCTTAGCGATCTTAGCGATAACAGGAGCTGCTCCTGTACCGGTTCCGCCGCCCATACCGCAGGTCAGGAAGACCATATCAGCTCCGGCAAGAGCCTTCTGGATCATCTCCATGCTCTCCTCAGCTGCCTTCTGGCCAATCTCAGGCTGTGCTCCGGCACCCAGTCCTTTCGTGATCTTTTCGCCAATCTGTATCGTAACAGGAGCCTTGCAGAGTGATAACACCTGTCGGTCCGTATTGACGCCGACAAACTCTACCAGTGACATCCCATCATCAACCATTCTGTTTACTGCATTATTACCGGCTCCGCCAACGCCCACTACAACTATTCTGGCGCCGCGCAGTGATTCGCCATAATCAAAATCTGTCATCAGTATGCATCCTCTCAAAAATAATTTTTATTTAATCTGAACAATTTTTTACTAATACATAATACTTAAAACCGCTGAAAATTTCAACTAATTTGTTTTAAAAGAATAACCCAGGTTGTTCTTGCTGAGCTCCTGCATATCCAGCACGCCGGAAAGCCCTTTTACATCATCATAGAAATCCCTAAGGTCGTGCAGTTTCTCCTCCGTAGACTCATCCTGCCCCATCAGGATCTTGATATTTCCCACATACATCGTGGCGCTCAGATCCAGGGAAACGTAAACTTCCGCGATATCCAGGGAGTTTTTATGGATGCAGTCCACCAGCTTCATCGCATATTTGGCCGCATCCGCGTTGGTCACTTCCAGCGTGCTCCCCACGATGATCTTCTCAAAAGAAAGCCCCGTGACCTTTGGGATCCCTTCTGGCGCTTCCTGCTCGCTGCCCGTCACCTTCATATCCCTGTCGATCAGCATGTAGGAGTTCATATATTCCAGATATGCCACCGGCTGCGACGGCGCCTCTTCCTTTTGTTTCTGAGGAAAACGAATAACGCCCGTCAGCACCAGCACACAGGCAGCAATGACGAGCACCGCGATCGCAGGTATGATGATCACTAGCTTCTTTTTCATTGATAATAACTGGCCTCTCTCTCCCGATCCTGTTCATAATAGGACATTCTCTTCTCTTCCACGGTCGGCGCGTGCACCCGGCTGACGGATAACACCAGCCCGATCTCGATCAGAAGGAAGATGACCGCCGTGCCTCCGTAACTGATGAACGGAAGCGGCACACCCGTATTCGGGAGCAGATTGGTTACAACCGCAATATTCAAAAACGTCTGGATCGCGATATGGGCAGCCACACCCGCTACCACGACCTTGCCGTAAAGATCCGCAGCACTGTCAAAGATCTTCTTCATTCTCCAGAGCAGCAGCGCCACCAGCGCGATCAATATGATACCGCCGATGATGCCCAGCTCCTCGCATATGATGGAAAAGATCATATCGTTCTCAGACTCCGGAACAAAGCCCAGTTTCTGCGTACTCTTTCCAAGCCCTTTGCCAAGCAGTCCGCCTGAACCGATAGCGTATAACGCCTGCGTGATCTGGTAGCCGATGTCATCGGCATATTTTTCCAGATTCAGCCATGCCTGCACACGCACCCGCTTAGTGGAACGCAGCAGCACATAGCCTATGCCTCCGCCAAGAAACAGCACCAGCGTAATGAGCAGATAGCGGATCTTCTTGCTTGCCACAAAGATCATCACAAAGCCCATCATGAACATGATGATGCCGGTGCCCAGGTCGTCCGTGATAAACACAGTCAGCGCCACCGCCACCACGCAGAGCCCCATCACAATGAGGTACATCTTGATATCGCCAAGATAATTGACGTAGCGGGACAGCAGCATCGCCAGGACCAGGATCAGCGCCACCTTCATGATCTCCGAAGGCTGTACGGTAATGATCTTCAGATCGAGCCAGCGGTAAGCACCGTTCGCCTCAAATCCTAACGGCGTCTTGACCAGGACCATCGCAGCCACGGCAATGATATAGGCAAAAATAGCGATCTTTTCAAAGAATTTATGCGGGATCAGGGCCACAACGACCATCACCACCAGGCCGATGATAGTGGATATCAGCTGTTTGACCACGTAATAAGACGGGTTGTGGAACTTGATCGATGCCTCGTAGGAACTGGCGCTGTACAGCATGACAAGGCCAAACACCAGAAGCGCGAGCACGATCATGACCAGCACCCAGTCGATGCTGCCCTTCACCGGCTTTGCAGCCGCCCGTTTCCGGTTCTCTTCCTGTTTGATTTTTCTCTCGAGGCTTTTTTTCATTTACTGGTTACCGGGCCTTCCGGGAAAAGCCCGTCCTTACAAATAACTTACAGCTCGTTTGCCAGTTTCTTAAACAGGTCACCGCGCTGTTCATAACTCTTAAACTGACCCCAGCTTGCACAGGCAGGCGACAGCAGCACACAGTCTCCGTCCACAGCCAGCTCGGCAGCCTTCTTAACGGCCTCCGTCAAGTCTTCGCACATATGGATGTTCGTAAACCCGCAGGAGAGTGCCGTATCCCTGATCTTCTCAGCCGTCTGGCCGATAAGGATCATATCCTTGACCTTGCCGTTAAATCCCATGATCCAGTCCGTAAAGTCCACGCCCTTGTCATAACCGCCGGCGATCAGCACCGTCGGGCTGGTCATAGATCCGACAGCCTTTGCAGATGCATCCGTATTGGTTCCCTTGGAATCGTTGTAATATTTCACACCATTTTTGGTGCAGACATATTCGATCCTATGCTC
>JAGCAK010000126.1 GCA_017652745.1 Lachnospiraceae bacterium | reverse complement strand
TCTTCAGGTCGGTATTTCCTTCGAAGAAGGAAAAGTCATCCCGGTGCGGTCCCACGGAGGTGTTCTTATAAATCCTGTCCCTCTCCCGGTTTTTCAGGAGATTTTCATAAAAATCCTCTGCCCGGACATTCGGATCATAGACCAGTTTCAGTTTTTCCTTTCCTTCCGTGATCTTGTAATGGATGTCAAAGATGATCTCATTCAATTCTTCCAGTAAGGAGGTCCTCCGCTCTATGATCTTTGTGCCGTACTGGACCAGCTGCAGGTCCCAGATATCCAGCGTTTCCAGGAGTTCTTCCGCATTTTCACGGTTTTCCTCCAGTTTTTTAAACAATTCATGCCGCTGGCCGAGGATCTTGGAATAATTGATCAGATCATTAACGTAGATCGGGTCGATCTGACATAACTCCTGGTTCACAAAGGTCCGCCTTACCAAAGGTCCTCTTTTGATCAAATCCAGATCTTCCGGAGAGAAAATGACAACATTTACATTTCCGTAAAGCTCGCTTAGCTTTTTTATTGGAATCCGGTTGACGGCCACTCCCTTGCTTCCATTCTTTTTCAGATGGATATCGATCCGCAGGGCAAAGGTATCCTTAATAAATTCTCCTTTGATATGCGCCTGCGTTTCTTTCAGCCTGATGATCTCGTTTTCTTTGCGGTGCCGGTGACTCTTGCCAAGCCCGCACATATAAATGCCTTCCAGGATATTGGTCTTTCCCTGTGCATTTTCTCCGTAAATAATGTTGATGCCCGGCGCAAATTCAATGAAAAGATTCTCATAATTTCTGAAATTGTTAAATTCAAGGCTTTTTATTTGCATATGAGAATCTTTTCTCCGTGAAATTCCACCTGATCTCCATCATAGAGCTTCTTTCCTCGCTGAGTTTCCACCTGACCATTGACCAGAACTTCTCCATCTGCGATCACAATCTTTGCTTCCACACCGCTGTCAACCAGACCGGCCGCTTTCAGCGCCTGTCCAAGCTTGATATATTCATCCCTTAAAACGATTTTTTCCATTATCTGTTGATATTGACCGGAAGGATAATGTAAATATATCCACCCTCTTTATCTCTGATGAAGCAAGGAGCATTGGAATTGACAAAGAAAATATCCACTTCTTCGTCATCAATGACTTTCAGTGCTTCCAGGAAGAACCGCGGATTAAATCCAATTACCAGATCTTTTCCATCTTTATGAATGTAAAGATGACTGTTCATGGATCCTAAAGAGGAAGAAATCTCAATATTGATCTCACCATCTCTGATATCAAAGATGATCGGCTTTTTCTCACCCTCCCTGGTAAGCGTAAATGCACGATCGATCGTATTTAAGAAATCATTCCGGTTGATCTTTACGGCTGTCTCATAGTCAGAAGAAATCATCTGATCTACGTTGAAATATTCTCCCTCGATCAGACGGGAAATCACTTTTGTGCTTCCAAAACTGAATTTGATGAATTTCTTATCAAAGGTGATATCCACCGGATCATCTTTTTCTCCACCTAAGATACGGCTGATCTCATTTAATGTCTTTCCAGGAACAATGACTTTACATGGTTCGTAAGTATTTGCCAATTGCTCTTTTCGGATAGAAATACGATGGCTGTCCAGAGAAACGATTTTAATCTGATCTCCGGATACTTCAAATAATTCACCACGCATAATTGCATTTGCATCCGTAGCCGCAATGGAAAAGATAGTCTGACGGATCAGTTCTTTTAATAAGAACTGTGACATCGTAATCTTATTTTCTGTATTTTCGCGCGGGAGCTCAGGGAATTCGTTCGGATTGTTTCCATTCAGAACAAATTCGGAATCTTCACAAGTGATCCGCACTTTAAAGTTGACACTGGTCTCTATAACGACCTGGTTGTCAGGAAGTTTTCTGACAATATCACTTAAAATACGTGCATTGATCGTAATTTTACCTGGCGTTTCGATTTTGCCGTTGATAACGGTCTCAATTCCCATATCATTATCATTTGCAATAATACGGATATCGCTGGTGGCATCGATCAGAAACGATTCCAAAATAGGAAGTGTCGTTTTCCCCGGAACGGCACGAAGTGCGATGTTGATTCCATAGAGCAGATCATTTTTTGAACAGGATATTTTCATTTGTGTATATCTCCCTTCGAGAAAAAATGTGTTAAATAAATATATATATAATAACCAGTAGTAACCGTAGTTTCTGTTAATTTGTGAAAAGGACAGATAAACCCTTGCAGCTATAACAAAAACGGATGTGAATACTTCTGTTTATCAAAATCGGAAGATGTGTGAAAAAGTGATAGAGTTTTTTTCTGGAAAAAAGTGTTCCCATCACATCCACATATTAGGCACGGAAAAAAGCCTGATCTGTGGAAAGGATGTTAATTAAGCCGGAATGATCTTTTTCTTTAAGATTTCCAGATCTTTTTTCACTTTTTCGTTTTTTTCCATTTCTTTTTGTATCTTTTCATAACCATGGATCACAGTTGTATGATCCCGGTTGCCTATTTTCTTACCAATGACAGAAAGAGCCACATCGGTCAAAGTTCTGCAGAGATACATGATCAGCTGCCGAGGATAGACGATATCCTGACTCTTCTTCTTTGAAGTGATATCACTGACGGAAATATTAAAATGTTCTGCAACAATCTTAATGATCATGTCCGGAGTGACTTCTTTCTGTGCCTCATTGAAAAGGTCCGAAAGAACATCTTCTGCAAATTTCAGGGTGATTTCTGTGGAGGTCAGCTTGGAATAAGCAATGATCTTAGTCAAAGCGCCTTCCAGCTCCCGGATATTGGAGTTGACATTGGTTGCAATATAGTTGATCACGGCATCATCAATTCCGGAAACCTGCTCCAATTCAATCTTTTTCTTCAGAATGGCAACACGCGTCTCATAATTTGGAGACTGGATATCCACAGGAAGTCCCCATAAGAAACGGGAACACAGCCGCTCTTCCAGATTATCAATCTCTTTTGGAGGTTTATCCGAAGAAATAATGATCTGCTTTTTGCTTTCATATAAAGCATTGAACGTGTGGAAGAACTCCTGCTGCGTACTTTCCTTTCCGCTTATGAACTGGATATCGTCGATCAGAAGAACATCCACGTTGCGGTATTTTTCGCGGAATAATGTATTTGCCAGAGGATTATCGTTCCGACCGCGGATCGCGTCGATTATTTCGTTGGTAAATGTTTCACTGGTTACGTATAATACACGCATAGAAGGGTTGTGTTCCAGAATAAAATGAGCAATGGCCTGCATCAGATGTGTCTTTCCAAGACCCACGCCGCCGTAAATATAAAGCGGATTGTAGATTTCTGCAGGGGACTCGGCAACGGCAAGAGCAGCTGCATGAGCCAGGTTGTTGCTCTCTCCGACCACAAAATTGGAAAACGTATATTTTGGGTTCAGGCCGGCCTTTTCAAAGACATCCATCTGCTCGGAATGGGCTTCTTTGGAAATGGCGTCTGTTGTTTCCTTCAGCTGGTTTGGAAGGATGAACTCAATCTCAAAAGGAGAACCAAGAACTTCTTCCACGGATACTTTTAATGGAAGATAATACTTTTTCTTGATGATCTGAAGTCCGACAGACTCTTCTGGAACGACAACAATGATGGTGTCATTCTCAACTGCTTCTACGGTAAGCGGAAGCAGCCAGGTATTAAAAGAGACATCAGAAATGTCATATTCCTGCTTTAAATGATTGAGGATTTCGGGCCAGCGTTCCCGGATCTGCTCTAACATAAAAGTTCTCCTTTACAAGAATAAAAGCGGTAGAAATTTGCCGCCTGATTGATCTGTGTATATAATAATATAAATAAGGAAAGTTTTCAACAAAACAGGCGAAAAAGAAATACCCAAAATTTTGTGGATAACGTGTGGATAAAGAGTTTTCAAAGGACCCCGAAAAAAAGTTAATGACATTTTATCAACAATATGTGGAAAACTTTTCATCATTAAAAATCTTTTAAAATAAAGCTTTTTTGAGATTTGAAAACAGGGAATAAAGAATTTTGAAAGCAAAAAGTGTTTTTTATTTCGTACAAAATGTTATTCGCGGGTGTTTTGAACATTTTGTGGATAAAGAAAAGAAAAAAAACTTGACGAACAGAAAGCCCACGAGTACAATAAAAAAGCTATTTTTCTAGAATAACAAGGAGGTGGTAGCCTTATGAGCAAAATGACCTTTCAGCCGAAAAAAAGATCAAGAGCGAAGGTTCATGGTTTTAGAGCAAGAATGAGCACTCCAGGCGGCAGAAAAGTGTTATCTGCAAGGAGAGCAAAAGGAAGAAAAGTTTTATCAGCTTAAGGCCACCCATGAAGAAGGTGGTCTTTCTTCTTCCTATGGAAGGAAATTAAACGTGAGAAATATCGACTCGCTTAAGAATTCTTCTGCATTCAAAGAAGTCTACGAATATAATCATTCCGTAGCAAACAAACTGCTGGTCTTATACTCCGCACCCGCACAGGGAAAGAAGCTGGGAATATCGGTCAGCAAAAAAATAGGTAATAGTGTAGTCAGGCACAGAGCGGCAAGACTGATCCGGGTAAGCTATCTCCATATAAAAGAGCTGCTTCCGGAAGATACGGCACTGATCGTTATCGGCAGGGCTGGCATCGTCGGGAAAAAGCAGGAGGAAGTGGAAGATGCCTTGCTCCATTTGTGCAAGAAACAGAACTTGGTAAAAGAATCATGATGAAGAAAGTATTGATTTACCCTATTAAGTTCTATCAAAAGTATCTTTCCGGGCTAAAACGCTATACACATTGTAAATATTACCCTACCTGTTCTCAGTATGCGATCGAAGCAATTGAGAAGTATGGTCCGCTTAAAGGACTGGGATTAGCAATCTGGCGTATCTTAAGATGCAATCCATTCTCCAAGGGTGGTTATGACCCG
>JAGCAK010000125.1 GCA_017652745.1 Lachnospiraceae bacterium | reverse complement strand
TCCCTTGATATAGATCCTCTTTTTTCTATGCTTTAGTTTGCGATTGAAAGAATAAGTTCTTTTTACTTCTTATCTGATCAGTTCCTCTGCTTTCTATGGCTAAATTGTACAAATAAAAATACAATTTGTCAAGTCTAGGACTGTATCTTTTCTGTACATGGCGGAGCAGGGCAACAGATGTTCCTGCCAGCAGACTGGAGCAGAATGGAAAGGAGAACAAAAAAAGACGCTTCGGGGAAAGCGTCTTTTTTGTTGGTTTGTTAATTGTATAATAAAAAAGGGAGGTGAGAATTTCAGTAGGTTTTAACTACTTCTGGGTGTATAATACCTTTCGGTAGTGAACAAAAAATGTTTTAATTGTGAACAATTTGTGAACTGTTCTGTTTTATTGATCATTTTGCAAAATTAGTGGCGATGGGCTGCACCATATTCTCGAGCGAATATGCGAAGCATCCTGAGCGCAGAGGATATGGTGCGACTTCGCTAAGGATTAACAAAGGGATTGTTCACAGTTTGTTCACAATTAAAACATTTTTTGTTCACTACCAAATTGTATTATACACCCAGAAGTAGTTAAAACCTACTGAAATTCTCACCTCCCTTTTTTATTATACAATTAATAAACCAACAAAAAAGACGCTTTCCCCGAAGCGTCTTTTTTTGTTTTTCTTTCAATTCTGCTGCCAGGCATGTGTTTTCCATACTCCGGAATGTACAGAAAAGAAACATGCCGCCATCTTGACAAATTGTATTTTTATTTGTACAATTTAGCCATAGAAAGCAGAGGAACTGATTAGAATAAAAGGTAAAAAGAACTTATTCTTTTAGAAGCAAACTAAAGCAATAGAAAAAGAAGATCTAAATCAAGGGAATCTGCGAAAATAAAGTAAGAGGTACGGTCCAATGGGAAGGTAAACTCAAACTGAAGATTCTATAGAAAGGAGGTTATATAGTGAGACTTAAGGAAATTCATTAAAAGCCCGTTCGTGAAAAAACAAACGAACGGGCTTTTATTTTTTTGTCTTTTTATCTGCGGCCATGCAGCATCCTGCACGCCTGCCGCGATTTAATTCTTCTTTACACCAATCGTAACTTTCTCACCATTGATATCCCACTCTTTGCTGATGCCGTCCATCTGGCCGGTAACAATGTCTGTTGCCATGACATCGGTCAGCATCATCTCTTTGCGGCGGTTGACGATATCTTCCACGCGCGCATTATCGCTGATGTAAATGGTGATCATATCCATGACCTCGAAGTCTGCTTCCTTACGCATCGTCTGAATCTTGCTGACCAGCTCACGGATGAAGCCTTCTTCTATCAGGTCATCTGTCAGGTGCAGATCCAGAACAACGGTGATGCCAAAGTCGCTCATGGACTCAAAGCCTTCTACCTGTGCGGTCTCGATCAGCAGGTCATCCTTCTCCAGTACGACATCGCCGGACGGAAGGGATAATTTCAGGCTGCCGGTCGCATTAACTTCATCCATTGCATCGTTGCCATCCACTGCTGCCAGAGCGTTGCGGATCTCGCCGACCTGTTTGCCGAACTTCGGTCCGACCGTCTTCAGCTGCGGCTTGAAGGAGTAAGATGAGAACTCTCTGACATCGTCCTTCATCTCCACATGCTTGATGTTCAGCTCGTCTGCCACGATATCGGTGAAGTAGGAAGGCATCTCCCACGGAGCTTTGATGAACATGTTTGCCAGCGGCTGGCGGTTCTTCATGCCGGAGGAGTTACGGCAGGCGCGGCCCATGACGACCATATCCAGCACGTGTTCCATATTGTCTTCCAGTTCTTTATCGATCAGGCTTTCGTCTGCTTTAGGGAAGTCGCAAAGATGGATGCTCTCCGGAGCGTCCGGGAAGTCTTTGCGAACGATGTTCTGGTAAATGTCTTCCGTGATGAACGGCACAAACGGAGCGGCCACTTTGGAGAGCGTCACCAGGCAGGTGTACAGCGTCATGTAGGCGTTGATCTTATCCTGGCCCATGCCCTTTGCCCAGAAGCGGTCTCTGCAGCGGCGGACGTACCAGTTGCTTAAGTCGTCCACAAAACTCTGCAGCGCTTTGCCGGATTCCGGAATCTTGTAGTTGGTCATATCATTATCGACTTCGATGATCAGCGAATTCAGTTTAGACAGGATCCACTTATCCATAACGGACAGCTTCTCCGGCTCCAGTTTGTAATCCTTTGCTGAGAACTGGTCGATGTTTGCGTACAACACGAAGAATGCGTATGTATTCCACAGCGTGCCCATGAACTTACGCTGTCCTTCCACAACAGCGTCGCCATGGAAGCGGTTCGGCAGCCACGGTGCGGAGTTGGTGTAGAAGTACCAGCGGATGGCATCGGCGCCGAATTCATTCAGTGCGTCGAACGGATCGACTGCGTTGCCTTTGGACTTACTCATCTTCTGGCCGTCTTTATCCTGCACGTGTCCCATGACGATGACGTTCTTGTACGGTGCCTGATTGAAGATCAGCGTAGAGATGGCCATCAAGGAATAGAACCATCCACGGGTCTGGTCCACTGCCTCGGAGATAAAGTCTGCAGGGAAGTGTGCCTTGAACAGTTCCTGATTCTCAAACGGATAGTGATACTGTGCGAACGGCATGGAGCCGGAATCGTACCAGCAGTCGATGACTTCCGGCACGCGGTGCATTTCTTTGCCGCAGACCGGACATTTGATCGTCACGTCATCGATATACGGGCGGTGCAGCTCGATATCATCCGGACAGTTGTCTGACATTTCTTTTAATTCTGCAATACTGCCGATGCAGTGCTGATGTCCGCACTCGCATTCCCAGATGTTGAGCGGTGTGCCCCAGTAGCGGTTACGGCTGACAGCCCAGTCCTGAACGTTCTCCAGCCAGTCGCCAAAGCGGCCTTTGCCGATGCTCTCCGGGATCCAGTTGACGGTATTGTTGTTGCGGATCAGATCATCCTTGACCGCCGTCATCTTAATGTACCAGCTTTCGCGTGCGTAGTAGATGAGCGGTGTATCGCATCTCCAGCAGAACGGATAACTATGCTCAAATGTCGGCGCGTCAAACAGCACGCCTCTCTCCTGCAGATCCTGCAGGATCAGTTTGTCTGCATCTTTGACAAACACGCCTGCCCACGGAGTCTCTTTGGTCATCTCACCCTTGGAATCTACAAACTGCACGAACGGCAGCTCGTAGGTGCGGCCGATGCGGGAGTCGTCTTCACCGAATGCCGGCGCTATATGGACGATGCCGGTACCATCTGTCAGTGTGACGTAGCTATCGCAGGTCACGTAATGCATCTTGCCTTTGATGCCGCTGTAATCCACGTTCGGAAACAGCGGATGATATTCTTTGTATTCTAATTCTTTGCCCTGATACCGTTTGATGATGATGGCATCATCGCCCAGAACAGTTTCCACCAGGGCTTCTGCCATGTAGTAGAACTCGTCGCCCTTCTGCACTTTTACGTAAGACTCGTCCGGATTCACGCAGAGTGCGGTGTTGGACGGCAGTGTCCACGGGGTGGTGGTCCATGCCAGGAAGTATGCGTTCTCACCGGAAGCTTTGAACTTGACTATCGCGGAGCGTTCTTTGACGTCTTTGTAGCCCTGAGCGACTTCGTGGCTGGAAAGCGGCGTTCCGCAGCGCGGGCAGTAAGGCACGACTTTATATCCTTTATATAAAAGTCCTTTTTCCCAGATCTGCTTCAGCGACCACCAAACAGATTCGATGTAGTCGTTTTCATAGGTTACATACGGGTTCTCCATGTCTGCCCAGAAACCGACGGTCGAGGAGAAATCCTCCCACATGCCTTTGTACTTCCAGACACTCTCTTTGCATTTCTCGATGAACGGCGCCAGACCATACTGTTCGATCTGCTCTTTGT
>JAGCAK010000124.1 GCA_017652745.1 Lachnospiraceae bacterium | reverse complement strand
CAACTTGATAGTGGTATTTTTCTGTATCTTCCCCTAATTCCAGCATGTCGCCTAAAATAGCGACTTTTCTTCCATCTGTCAGTTTCAGAACATCCACTGCTGATTCAACGGATGCCGGTGAAGCATTATAACAGTCGTCTAAGATCGTGTACCGGTCAGTTCTTACAATATTATTTCGGCCTGCCATACCGGAAGAAATATGCTCCAGAGCCTCCTTGATCTGAATTGGAGAAAGATCCATATTGACTGCAACCAGATATGCTGCCAATGCGTTATAAATCATTTGTTTCCCAGGGACTGGTAAATTGATCCGCATGGAAAGCTTACCGCCATGATCACGCATTACAATATCAAAAGAACTTCCTTTAATTCCGTGGAGTACTACATTTTCTGCGCACACATCATTTTGTGAGCTAAACCCAAATAACTGCGGACGGATCCCTTTTACACTTTTTATCATGGATAACTTATCGTCATCTCCATTCAGGATCACTTTGCCGTCATCGGAAAGATAATGGAATACTTCCGCTTTTGCCTTCAGAATGCCATCCCGGCTTCCCAGAAACTCCAGATGACTTTGCCCGATATTGGTCATAACAACAATATCCGGCTGTACCATCTTTGCCAGACGGTCCATTTCGCCAAAATGATTGATCCCCATTTCAATGACTGCAACATCTGTTCCTTCTTTGATCCGGAAAATCGTAAACGGAACACCCCATTCATTATTCAGATTCCCCTGTGTTTTATGAACGCGGTAGCGTCTGCTTAATACTTCTGCTATGAACTCTTTGGTGCTGGTTTTACCTACACTGCCTGTCACACCAATAAAAACAACATCCAGCTGTTCCCGGTAATACTGTGCGATCGCCTTTGTTGCCTCAAACGTAGAATCAACCAGAAGATAAGGTCCTTCAAAGCCCGGCAGTTCCTTTTCAGATACAACGGCTAAAGCGCCATTCTCTATCACAGTCTGTGCGAAATCATGGCCGTCTGCTTTTGCTCCTTTGATGCAGATAAAAAGGCAGTCATCCCGAACTTTTCTGCTGTCTGAAACAATGGCACTGATTTCCACATCCATCACGCCAGCTGCATGGAAAAGGCGTCCCATCGTTACTTTTTGTAATTGTCTTAATGTAACATTCTTCATTATTGATACTTCCTGAGTGATACTTCTATAATCTTTTCGCAGAGCGTTGGATAATCCATTCCGACAGCCTCTGCTTCCTGTGGAACCAGGGAGGTGTCTGTCATTCCCGGCAATGAATTAGCTTCCAACGCATAAAGTAAACCGTTTTTATCCAACAGATAATCAATACGGTAATATACATCCAGTCCGAGCAGTTCTCCAAACCGGACTGATTTTTCGGACATCTCCTCCAGAACACTTTCCGGGATCTCCGCAGGACAAACCTCCTTGGTCTTTCCATTGTATTTATTGGAATAATCGTACCATTCATCTTCATCCGGACAAATCTCTACCGGAGGAAGGGCTTTTCCATCAAATACTGCCTGTGTCAGTTCGCGTCCCTCAATAAACTCCTCTACGATTACGGTGTCATCGTATTCAAAAACAGTTTCCAGGTTCTTTTGGAAATCATCTCCTTCTTTTACGATCATAACACCTACGCTGGATCCGCCATTACTTGGTTTAATGATACAAGGTGGTTTAATGGACGATTCCTGTTCACCCTTATGAAGTGCGATCCCTTTCGGCATACGAATATGTTCAGCAACGACCTCCTTGGTCTTTTCTTTACTCATTGCCAGCGCGCTGGAGACGGAATCAGAACCGGTAAATTTGATTCCTTCTTTCTCAAAGAAGGCCTGCACCTTTCCATCTTCCCCGTTCGCACCATGCAGTCCGATAAAGACGATATCTGCCTCTTTGCAGATTTCAACGACGTTTGGTCCAAATAAGCCGGTCTTAGCGATCAATTCCGGTGTGATCAGGTCATTTTTGCTTCTGTATTCATCGGCTTTTGCAGTATAATCCATCGGAATATAAAATGACGGGAGCTTTTCTTCTCCGAAAAACACGTCGATCATTACAACCTGATGTCCTCTGAGTGCAAGCGCAGCTGAAACCTTTGTGGAAGTACGAAGTGATACTTCCCTTTCCGTACTGATTCCGCCGCAAAGAACGACTATCTTCATATTCTGCCCATCCTTCTATATTATTTAGATAGATTTTAACACAATTTATAAAAGTATGCCACCTTTCGCTTGGGCACATTTCTCGTCTAAAACCTGCATTTCTCTTTCATTCAGAACGATTTCTCCGGAAAGAAGAAGATTCACCGCTTCCAAGGCTTTTTGTGCCACATCGGCATCCCGATACAGGTCAAAATTCTTAAACGAAAGTGCCCCGCTCTGCCTTATCCCCATAAATTCTCCCGGACCACGGATAGAAAGATCTTTAGATGCGATCTCAAACCCATCATTGGAGGTTTTCAGAATATTCAGGCGGTCCATTGCTTCTTGGGATGCATTATTTGAAACAAAAATACAGTAACTCTGATCACTGCCGCGACCAACACGGCCTCTCAGCTGATGTAAAGCAGCCAGTCCGAACCTATTTGCGTCTTCAATAACCATAACTGTCGCATTCGGAACATCCACGCCAACCTCTACGACCGTCGTAGAAACCAGGATCTGAATCTCCCCATCCGAAAAACGCTGCATGATCTCATTCTTTTTTGCGGCGGGCATCTGCCCGTGAAGCATTCCGATCGATATCTGTTCATCCATGATATCGCGAAGCATTTCGGAATAATCTGTCACATTGGATGCTTCCATACCTTCAGAATATTCCACCAGCGGACAAATGATATAAGCCTGATGGCCTCTTTTTACCTCTTTGTCCAAAAAGCGGTATATATTATCGCGATAAGAAATATCGACGACTGCATTCTTGATTGGTTTTCTCTTTGCCGGAAGCTCATCGATGATGGACACATCCATATCTCCATACAAAATCAACGCAAGAGTCCGCGGGATAGGTGTCGCACTCATGACGATCATATGCGGTTCACTGCCTTTTTTCGCCAGCGCTTCCCTTTGCTTGATTCCAAAACGATGTTGTTCATCTGTGATCACCAGTCCCAGCGAACGGTAATTTACCTTTTCCTGGAACAGTGCATGCGTCCCTATCAAAATATCGATCCGGCCGTCTTCTAATGCATCGTAAACTACTTTTTTCTCCAGATTTGTCATGGACCCGGTCAAGAGAGCGGCATGAAGGTCAATTTCATACTCTTTAAACAGATGTGTGATAGTCTCAAAATGCTGCTTGGCCAGGACCTCCGTCGGGGCCATAAAAGCACTTTGATAACCTGCATAGGCTGCATTCATTAAAGCACACACAGCTACGATCGTTTTCCCGGAACCAACATCGCCCTGGATCAGACGGCTCATGACTTTTCCGGAGTCCATATCAGCAGTGATCTCACGGATCACCTTTTTCTGCGCATTAGTCAGATTATACGGAAGACTTTCCAGAAACCCCCGGGTCCTGTCATCAAATGGAATCTGAATATGACTATCTGCATGAAAACCGGACTCGTTCCGTTTCATGGCAAGAATGAAAAGAAAAATCTCTTCAAAAGACATTCGTACAGCAGCACGTGAGAAGGCTCCGTCATCAATCGGAAAATGCAGATTCCTAACAGCTTCACTCTTTGAACAAAGTCCGTATCGCTCCCTGATCTTTTCTGGGATCAGATCATTTTGATCAATCTGTAAATAGGCATCTGTTGCAAATGCACTTTTAACTGCCTTTGTAATGGCAGCATTGGACAGGCCTTTTGTCAGCGGATAGATTGGCTGCATCTGGCCCATGAGCGCCATGTATTCCTCAGGAGTGTAGATTTTCGGCTGATCGATCTGCAGGATTCCATGTTTCCGGCTGATCCTGCCTCGCAGGATGGTAAGTTCACCTGGATGGATGGCATCCTTCATAAATGGTGCATTAAAATAACAGACTCTGATACTTCCCCCGACCTCATCCTTGAACTGGGCCGTAGTAAGAGTCATTTTTTTGATTCTTCTTTGAAAGACGCTTTGAGTAAAGACGCCGCGAATTGTGGCAAATGTCCGGTATCCGATCTCCCCGATCGTTACCGGAGGAAAAAAGATCTCATAATCACGAGGGAAGAACTCCAAGAGTTCTTCCACCGTACTGCAGCCGAGTTTATGAAACAGCTCGGCTGTCTTTTCACCTATTCCTTTTAAAGATGTCAGTTCCATTTGAGGAGTATTTACTCTGCTGAAATAATATAATAATAAACAGGCTGTCCTCCGTAAACGACTTCGATATCAATATCTGCAAACGCATCGTCTTCCTCAAGAAGATCTGCAATTTCCGTCGCTTCATCTTCAGAGGCATCTGCTCCGTAATAGATCGTCAGGAGTTCGGAATCCTCATCAACCATAGCTTTAATGGCATCAATTGCTGTCTGCACGCGTTCCGTTCCCACTGCCAGCATATGGCCATCTCCGATTCCCATATAATCGCCGGTGTGAACCTGCTTTCCGTCAATCTCCGTATCGCGTATCGCATAAGTGATCTCACAGGTTCTTATCTCTTTAGCTGCCTCTGTCATCTCATGCGTATTATCATCAATCGATAAAGCAGGGACATAATTGATCACAGCTGCGATACCCTGGGTAACTGTTTTAGTCGGAATGACGATCACTTTCTTATCCTGTACCAAATAGCTGGCCTGATTAGCCGCCATAATGATATTCCCGTTATTAGGCAGCACAAAGACGTTCTCTGCATTGACTTTATTAACTGCTTCTACGATATCTTCCGTACTTGGATTCATCGTCTGCCCGCCTTCGATGACTTCATCAACGCTCATTCCTTTAAAGATCTTGGCAATACCGTCACCAGCGCAGACTGCAACAAACCCCCATTCCTTTTTCGGAACAGAAAGGAATTCCTCTGTTGCGTTGTCACCCATAGCCATTGCCATTTCAGATTCTTTGATGACTTTCTGATTATGCTCTTCACGCATATTGTCGATCTTCAGGCTGGAAAGAGAGCCATATGTCAATGCTTTCTCGATGATCTCCCCCGGATGATTGGAATGAACATGAACTTTCACCAGGTCATCCATATTGACGCAGACAATGGAATCACCGATAGAAGAAAGGAATGATTTAAACTCGTACTCTTCTCTTTCGTCAAATTCCTTTTCCAGATTAATGATGAACTCTGTACAGTAGCCAAACTTTATATCTGATGTTTCAATATTGGTCGTATCGATCCGTCTTCTTGGGGCATCTTCCATTACGACGGTCTCCTCCGCTTCCGGAGTAGAGATGTCTTCCCAGTCTGTCACATCGTTAATATAAGCCTCATAAGCACCCTTCAGAAATTCTACCAGACCCTGGCCGCCGGAATCCACAACACCAGCTTCTTTTAAAACAGGAAGCATATCCGGTGTTTTTCCCAATATATATTCCGCATAACGGTTAATGGACTGGAAAAACTGCTGAAGTGTAATATCTTCTTTTGCAAGTTCCTTTGCCTTAACGCTAGCTGCTTTCGCAACTGTCAGGATGGTTCCTTCTTTTGGCTGCATAACTGCCTTATAAGCAGTAGCAACAGCACGTTCAAAAGACGCGGCAAGCAGTTCTTTATCAATGCTCTTAACTGGTGTGCTTTCGATTTCTTTTGAAAAACCCCGGCACAGCTGTGACAAGATGACACCTGAATTACCGCGTGCTCCACGCAGAGTCCCAGTTGCGATCGTTTTTACGATTGCGGCAATTGAAGTATCTTTTGGCAGTTTTTTCAGGTCAGTGACTGCATTCTTAACTGTCAAAGTCATGTTTGTTCCGGTATCCCCATCAGGAACCGGAAAGACATTCAGTTCATTGATCCAGTCTTTTTTAGACTCCAGATTTTTAGCTCCTGCCAGGAACATGATCCTTAATGTTCCGGCATCAATATATTCCAACACGTATCATGTCCTCCTTAGTCGATCACCCTGACACCTTCAACAAGGATGTTTATTTTTTTCACTTTAAAGCCGGTAGCGCTTTCCACCTGATAAGTAACTGCATCCACCAGATTATCAGAAATTGTCTTAATGGAAACTCCATATGCAACGATCACATGGAAATCAATTACGATCTCATTTTGCTCGATCGTGACCTGGATTCCCTTTGTCAGGCTGTTTCTCGTCAGAAGTTTAACAATACCATCCCGCTTGCTTAAAGCTGCCATACCGACAATACCAAAGCAACCGATTGCTCTCAAACCTGCCATTTTGGCAATGACTGACGTATCAATAATGATTTTTCCGTAGTCCGTGGTATATATACCTTTCATTTAAGCCCTCCATTCAAAATTATCCACACAAAAAACAACACATAAAATGTGTGGAAACGTATTTGAATTATAAACTACTTTAATTAAAATGGAAACAGAAAATTTCGCTTGCAATCAATATCATTATTTGTTAATATATTGAGCGTGCTGTAAAGCACTACATCGCAAGAAGGAGGTGCAATGAAATGGCAAAATGTGATATTTGTGGAAAAGGCGTTCATTTTGGAATTCAGGTCAGCCACTCACATAGAAGATCTAACAAAATGTGGAAATCGAACATTAAGTCTGTAAAAGTTAAAACTGCCGGCGGAGCGAAGACAATGCATGTTTGTACTTCCTGCCTGAGATCAGGGAAAGTAGAAAGAGCTTAATCGAAAGCTGATGAGAACCGAAAGATCGGTTCTCTTTTTTTTCCTTTTTGCATCAAATCTATTGTATAATAAGAAAAAATCAAACCTGTTTTGTTAAGGAGGAATCATTATGCCACTGGTTACAACAAAAGAAATGTTTGAGAAAGCATATAACGGCGGTTATGCGATCGGCGCTTTTAACGTGAACAACATGGAAATCGTACAAGGTATCACGGAAGCTGCAAAAGAATTAAATGCTCCGCTGATTCTTCAAGTCTCCAAAGGAGCCCGTGCCTATGCAAATCATACCTATCTGATGAAACTCGTGGAGGCTGCAGTGATAGAGACCGGACTCCCGATCTGTCTTCATTTGGATCATGGTGACAGTTTTGATCTTTGCAAGAGCTGTATCGATGGCGGCTTTACATCTGTCATGATCGATAAATCTTCTTTATCTCTGGAGGAAAACATTGCAGAAACAAAGAAGGTCGTAGAATATGCTCATGATCATGGTGTTGTTGTAGAAGCAGAACTTGGAACACTGGCTGGTATAGAAGATGAGGTAAACGTCAGCGCAGAGGATTCTTCTTACACTCGTCCGGAAGACGTTCAGGAATTTGTAGAACGGACAGGATGCGACTCTCTGGCTATCGCTATAGGAACCAGTCATGGCGCTTATAAATTCAAACCTGGCACCAAACCGCAGCTGCGTTTTGATATTCTGGAAGAAGTAGCAAAACGTCTTCCATCCTTCCCTATCGTCCTGCATGGTTCTTCTTCTGTTCCGCAGTATCTGGTAGAAAAGATCAATGCGCATGGCGGAAACATGCCTGGTGCAATTGGTGTTCCGGAAGATCAGCTTCGTCAGGCAGCTTCTCTTGCTGTCTGCAAGATCAATATTGACTCTGACCTTCGTCTGGCAATGACCGCTACTATCCGCGAATATTTTGATGAGCATCCGGATCATTTTGACCCTCGCCAGTATCTGAAACCATCCAGAGAGGCTATCAAAGAGCTGGTCGCTCATAAGATCATTAACGTTCTTGGCTGCAACGGAAAAGCATAAATCAAAGGAGAGACTTATGGCAGAAAAACTGATTGGCAGTGCGATTTTCGGACAATCCGGCGGACCAACATCCGTCATCAATTCCAGTGCTTATGGTGTGATCCGTACAGCTCTGGATTCAGATGAGATCACCAACGTGTATGGTGCGGAAAATGGCATCATTGGTGTTCTGAATGACCGCTTATTTGATATGTCCAAAGAAGACGCAGACGAACTTCTTCTTCTGGTCAATACACCATCTTCTGAGCTGGGATCCTGCAGATATAAAATTGCAGATCCTGATGAAGATGACACTGACTACAAGAAGATCCTCAAAGTATTCAAAAAATATAATGTCCGCTATTTCTTTTATAACGGCGGTAATGACTCCATGGATACCTGCAACAAGATCTATCGTTATATGAAAAAAGTAGGATATGAATGCCGCGTCATAGGTGTGCCGAAAACGATCGACAACGACCTGTCCGGTACTGATCACTGCCCTGGATATGGCAGCGCTGCAAAATACATAGCGACTTCATGCATGGAAGTCAGCAAAGACAATAAAGTTTATACAACGGATAATATCACTGTTATGGAGATCATGGGACGTCATGCCGGATGGCTGACTGCCGCATCAGTCCTGGCTTCCGATAAAGGAGAGGGCCCTGATCTGATCTACCTTCCGGAAACAGACTTTGACCTGGACCAGTTTTTTGATGATGTTCAGAAGGTCCACGAAAAGAAAGGTGATGTTTTTATCGCTGTTTCAGAAGGGATTCACTATGATAATGGCCGTTTTGTAGCTGAAGTCCAGACATCCACAACCGATGGTTTTGGTCATGCACAGTTAGGCGGTGTGGCAAATTATCTAGGCGGACTCTTAAAAGCCCGTACCGGAATCAAGACCCGTGCGATTGAACTAAGTCTTCTGCAGCGGAGTGCAGCACATATGGCATCCAAAACAGATATTGAAGAAGCAATCGAAGCAGGTAAGTTCGCCGTTAAATCCGCTTTAGCAGGAAAGACCGGTAGAATGGTTGCTTTTGAGCGCGATCCGGATTCCACTTCTTATAAATGCAAGATGATCCTTGTTCCACTTTCAGAAGCAGCTAATGCAGAGAAAAAAGTCCCGCGTGAATGGATCAATAAAAGAGGTAATTTTGTTAATAAAGAATTCCTTGATTATGCCCTCCCGTTAATTCAGGGAGAACCTGTCCGGTATTTTGAGGATTCTCTTCCGCGCTATGCAAGACTTAAGAAAGTCATTGCAGAGAAATAACAAACAAAAAAGGCCGCCTTCTGGCGGCCTTAACTTTTCAGATCAATCTAAGCTTCTGCAAGCCCCTCTGCAACACCCAGCATAACAATACCAACAATAACAAGGATCACGCAGACCGTCTGAGACGGTTTCAGTTTTTCTTTAATAAAGATTCTGGACAGGATGACAGAAACAATACAATAGGATCCAACCATCGGAGCTGCAAGTACAGGCTGCGCAGCCATGGCATAAACGTAGAACACCTGTCCAAATTCCTCACAGCAGGCAGCAATCCCCTTATTGACTTCTGATTTTTGGAATGGATTATAAGGCTTTTTATTTTTGATCCAAAGAAAGATAAAGCACCCGAGCGCAGCAAGGAAGAAAGTCAGCCCATAAAGGATCAGAACATCTATCTCATCCAGTCCCATCAGAGATTCATCACTTAAAATGATTCCATCGGCAGCTGTACCGATCGTATCGAAGATGCAATACAGAATCGGAAATAAAAGTGCCAATGCGCCAAGCCGGTATTTCCGTTCACTTTTTGGCAAAGGTTTTTCACTATCTGCCAGCTTCTTTTCTACAACAGCCAGAAGAATGACTCCTGCAACGATCACTACAGACCCAACAATTTCCAGTATGGAAAACTCCTCAAAGAAATGTGTGATCCTGCCGGTCACTGCAAAGAAAACTGCCATACAAACAGCAGAAAGCGCTCCGGAAGCATTTTGAACTGGTGAAACGATCGACAATTCCAGATATCTAAGGCCGGCATAACCAATAACCATCGAAATGATATAGGAAAGGGACGCTGGTGTATATTTCACCATGTCAATGAAGAAAGTGCTAAAGGAGAACTGCTTGTGAAAGATGATCAGAAGAACGATCGCACAGACTCCCATGACCAGGCCAACCCAGACTGCGATTTTTAAATGCGAATATCTGTCAGAATCATCTGTGCCTTTTTTGTAAAAAAGATCTGCGCATCCCCAACCGAACACGCAGATCAGTGCAAGGAAAAACCACAACATGTTTATAAATAATCCTCGATTCTCGGCGTATCATCGCCAGTCTCTTCTTTTTTAGTATGACCGAGAAGTTTGTTCATGATATCAGGAATGATTTCAATCAGTTTATTGATAGAATCTTTATCTTTGATATTTACTACTTTAGAGGTTCCGTTCTGGATGATCAGTACCGCAGACGGAGAGATATGAGCACCGGCCCCTCCGGCCCCATTGTTCTTTGTTTCTTTATTGAATGCCCCTGCAGCAACGCCAAAAGAAACATCTGCCATAGGGAATACAACTATATCTTTATATTGGATCGGCTCGCCTACGATCGTTTTGGTGGAAACATAGTTTTCCAGACTGCTCATTAATGCGCCGACGGTATTTTCAAAATTCTCAGCCATTAAATCATCCTCCTAACAACTCGGACTACTCTTCTGACATCTTTATTAAAGAACACCCGCAATGCACATACCAGAAGATAGCCAAGTAGGATCCTTCCCTGCATCACCATATCAAGAGAAATACCCTTCTGATAGAACTCTGGTGTGATGATCAATTTACCTTCTGACATTGCAATCGCAAGAATATCAATGGTGCCATATATTATAGCGGTATTTGCCGGATCTTCCAAGCCAAAATTTATATTTCCCGCAATTTTTTTTGGTTTTATATGATTCAGAATATGAAAAAGCTGTTCTTTGACCTTTTTTATGGCTCTTGCTGTGACTTTAGATGTCAGCACAGCTTCTGTCTGTTCCAGTTTATTTATCAATCCTTCATATTTTTCAGAAAGCCTTTCAAAGAAACGCTCGATCCGGTCAGAAAGATCTTCTTTCTCTTTGTTTTGTTCTGTTTTTGTTTCTGTTTTGTTTTGCTCTTCCGGAACAGCCGCTTCTATTATTTCCTCAGTCTGAACGGATACAGCTTCCTGGGTCTGTTCTGCAGTGTTGTATTCAACTGCTTTTTCTGCTTTCTTATCTTCCTGCGGCTTCAGGATCTGGGAATCCAGATCTGTTTCTTCCGGCCTTGTTTTCTCCGGATGTAACAGATCTCCTTTTTTCAGTGAGATACCGGCTATCCTGACACGATATAACAGTTTTTTCTCTGCATATTGAATAGAGGCCGATATTAGTCCAAAAAGCCATGATGCCTTTCCATCCGCCACAATGTCAGCATTCATTCCTTCCCCGGAAAAACGATAACGGATCGGAACCAAAAGGACGAGCAAAACAAGCAGCAAAACAAGACCTACGATACAGGCCAGGACGATTCCTATGATTTTTAAGATTGTTAATATAATCATTGAAAATAACTCCTGACATCATAACCGCCGGTCCTGGCATACACATCCAGGATCATTTTTTCGCAGACTTCATAAGCTTCTTCTTTGGTAACAGCTACGCCTAGAATAGGCGCATCCCGATAAATATCTTTCTGCAGCATATAGCCGGGAATGATATCAAACAGATCCTTCCCATTCACTGACAATATGATAACGAAAACGCCGAAGTTCACTTTTTTGTGTTCCAGATCATGAACGATCTTAATCCTTTGTTTCGCAGCACTTTCGCCAAAATATAAAAGCGTATGCCATTTCATTGCGGCAGTTCTTTCCTCTTCTTTGCAGAAGACAGATTAAGGGCAGCGCCGATAATATAAAGTACCGGAAGCACGATCCCAATCAAAGCGATCACTATAAAAATCCACATCGAGAAACCAATCATATCTTCCACTAAAAAGTATATAACAAAAAACAGAATAAATACGAGTGCCACGATCCCCATCACCAAACAGCTCACGCATCGTTCCGGATTTTTGGAATTGTGAATGCCAATAGCACCTGTCACAATACAAAAAGCAGTAAATAAAAGGAAAAACGTAAACAGGACGGCAAAATATCCAAATCCCCCTGCATTATTTCCATCCAATCCAACTATGGCCGCAGCGATGCCAACAAAGATGAGATATCCTAAAAGGATAAGCGCTGCCAATCCTCCAAAAATGATCAGCAGGATCCCAGATGTTTTTAATAATCCCCTTCCCTTTGCTTCCTGTTGCATATATCCCTCCATATTCTTAACGGATCAAATGGATCTTCTTTGCCAGGGCATAGATTTTGGATCCACCCGGCAGCATATAGATTTCTTCGTCATCGATCACACGGAATAACAAAAGGAGAATTCCATAAATCAGGACCGATGCGACGATAGTTACAAGAACCGATACCGCATAGCTCTTAACCCCGCGATACAGTGCCTGGCTGATAAAATAACTGCAAACACCCATCAATACAGAACAGATAGCCGGAAACAGGAAACTCTTTTTTATTTCCTGTTTATATCCGATATATTTCCGAAGTGACCGTGCATTTAAAATACAGACGATCAGAGCGAAAAGCATGTCACAAATAACCAGGCAGAACACATCAATATTAAATATAAACAGCATTCCCACCAGAATGACCACATGGATCAGAATAGCAATTGCAGAATGAATGACCGGTATCCGCATCTTATCAATTCCCTGCAGAATGGAATTTGTGATGGTAGAAAGCGAATAAAAAACTACGGAAATACATCCCACCATCAGCATCAGAGAAACCTTGTCCGGATCTACACTCGTCGGGAAGAGAAACCCTATGATCTGTCGTGACAAGGCTCCGATTCCCGCTGCGCAAGGCATGGCAACGATCATAGAAACTTTGATAGATGATTCCACCTTACGGATAACACTGCCCTTATTATTTTGTGTCATGGACTTCACAACACTTGGGATCAGAGAAGAAGCCAGCGCACTGGCCAATGCGATCGGAACATTTACGATCAATCGGTAATTACCGGTGAACATACCAGTCAGAATGTCTTTCTGGGCTTCCGCCACGCCCTTTGCCTTCAGGATATTACTGAACAGACCGGAATCGATCAAACCACTTATGTTATAGATCGTGGTACTTAAAATAACAGGAACGATCGTCAGAACAAGGACTTTTAAAATATCTTTTGCCGGTTCCACATACTCACTTTTATCATTCGCGATCTGCTGATTCAGTGTCTTGCGGTACAGCATAAAGAGAAAGATCATAAAGGCCAAAGCTGCAGCTGCACCACATACCGTACCTAAGGTTCCGCCTGCTGCTCCATAAGCTTCTTTGACATTTCCAAACGCATAAGCAGCTTCCTGCGCAGATGTAACAGATTTGTATAAAGCAGAAGCCGCCACAATACTGACGATGGCATTGACGATCTGCTCAAAGATGTTAGAAATAGCGGTCGGGATCATCGTCCCCAGGCCCTGGAAATAACCACGCATAACACCAAGGACGGAAAGAATGATCAATGCCGGAGAAAGTACACGAAGGGCGATCACGCTTTGCGGATAATTCAGGATCTTTGCAAAAAGAGCAGCTCCAAAGAAAGTAATACAGAACGCTGCAATGCCGCAGCAAAGAGCAAAGATCAGCGCAAAGATGAAGATTCTCTTTGTGTTCCTGTACTCTTTCAAAGTTGTCCGCTTGGATACCATTTTTGATACTGCCAACGGAAGGCTGTAAGAAGATAACAGTAACAGAATGGAGTAAACATCAAAAGCCACGCCATAATACGCGACTCCTTTTTCTCCCAGAATATTATTTAATGGGACGCGGTATATGATGCCGATCAGCCTAACCAGGATCGATGAGACACCCAGAATGGCGCCCTGCATCAGGAAATTACCTTTACTGTTCTTTTTTGCCATCCTTATCTGTTGATCTTCAAGAGTTCCATGAACCGTTTTTCTTCTTTCTGCATTAAAATGGCATCATCCGGATCGATATGATCATAACCAATTAAGTGTAACATACTATGTACAATTAAAAAAGCAAGTTCCCGTTTTTGACTGTGACCATATTTCTTTGCCTGCTCTTTGACTTTGGAAGCGCATAAAACAATATCCCCAAGGATCTGTTCTTCTTCATCGTCTGGTTTCACCGAGAACTTACCTGGTTTGCTGTATTCAAAATAAGGGAAAGACAAGACATCTGTCACACTGTCGATCCCGCGCATTTCGCGATTGATCGACCGAATGGCGGATGGAACGGTAAGCAGAACGTTCACATCCAGCTCCATCGGGATCTTTTTGTCTTCCATAACCGTTTTGACCGCTTTCCGGATCACGCGGTCTATGTCTTTAAAATCAAATGCAACGCGGGATTCATTCTCGATAAAAACTTTCATGATCTCTTATTATCCTTTGACCGGGCCTTCTGATTCTGTTTTTTCTCGTATTCTTCGTATGCCAGCACGATTTTCTGAACTACCGGGTGACGCACAACGTCCTGGCTGGTCAATGTCACTTCCGCGATATCTTCATCAATTCCTTCCAGAACACGGATCGCAACATCCAATCCGGAGATCTGGCCATACGGGAGGTCTTTCTGTGTCGGATCACCTGTCACAACAACTTTTGATCCAAAGCCAATACGGGTCAGGAACATCTTCATCTGGGCAGGTGTTGTGTTCTGAGCTTCATCCAGAATAATAAACGCATTATCCAGCGTACGTCCCCTCATATAGGCCAGCGGAGCCACTTCGATCAGTCCTTTTTCACTATTGGACAAATAGCTCTCTGCTCCCATGATCTGATAAATAGCATCATAGAGAGGCCTGAGGTATGGATCTACCTTGCTCTGCAGATCACCTGGGAGAAATCCCAGATTTTCTCCGGCTTCAATGGCTGGCCTTGTCAGAATAATGCGGTTGACATCACCTTTACGGAAGGCGTCAATAGCCATAGCCATAGCCAGATATGTTTTTCCTGTTCCGGCAGGGCCAAGACCAAATACGATCATGTTCTCACGGATCGCATCCACGTATTTTTTCTGGTTGAATGTTTTCGGACGAATAGGTTTTCCGTTGACGGTTCGGCAGATGATCTCATCATCCAGATCAGAAAGATGTGTCTCATCCCCTCCCTTTTCCATGGAGATGGCATAATCCACGTTCTGTGTCTCGATATGGTTTCCTTTGCGGACGTGATTTCCAAGATCTTCCAGGATCCTTTTTGCTCTTTCCGCGTTCACTTTATCCCCAATGATCCGGATCCCGTCCCCGCGGGCAATGATCTTCACGAATAAAGCTTTTTCAATCTTTTTGACATTCTCGTCGAGCTGTCCAAAGATTTCTTTCATTTCCTGCGCCGATAAGCTGACGACAGATTCAATTTCACTCAAATATAACTTACTCCTTTATTACTTATATGGATGATGAAATTATAACATAAAAAGAACCGATATAGAATCGGTTCTTTTGCATTCAGATTAATTATATTTGCGCTTACGAGCTGCTTCAGACTTTTTCTTACGTCTTACGCTTGGTTTCTCATAATGCTCTCTTTTACGAATCTCCTGCTGGATGCCAGCCTTTGCGCAGTTTCTTT
>JAGCAK010000123.1 GCA_017652745.1 Lachnospiraceae bacterium | reverse complement strand
CACGGAGAAAGCGTTCCACGGGCTGACAGTCTCCGCGCTGGAGGACCTCTACAAGGAGGAGCAGATCACGGAATGATCCTCATGCAATGATCCGTTTGGTTAGAATATTTTATCAAAACAATGACTGCCACTCGAAAGAGCGGCAGTTTTCTCGTTAGGAACATGTTCACTTTCCGATTGATTGTGATAGAATAGAAAGCAACAAAGAAAGGGGACACAGCTTATGAAATATGACTTTACAACAGTACTGGATAGAGTAGGTAATGATGCGATCGCGGTGGAATTTCCAACCAGCCCAAGAGGCTTTCAGCCGGAAGGAACCAAGGATGGTTATTCGGTGATCCCGATGTGGGTCGCTGATATGAATTTTATGACGGCGCCATCTATTGTGGAAGCAATTCAAAAAAGGGCAGCGCATGCCTCTTTTGGTTATTTCTCTCCAAGACCGGAATACTATGATGCCATCATCAGCTGGCAGAAGAGAAGATTTGGCATTGATATTACAAAAGAACTGATCGGTTATGAGAACGGAGTGCTTGGGGCCTTAAGTTCTGCATTATCTGCTTTTACGGAGCCGGGAGAAAAGATATTCCTGCACGGGCCTACTTATATAGGCTTCCTGCATACTCTTTCTGATATGGGCAGGGAAACTTCTATCTCAGAGCTGGTCCGTGATGAAAACGGGATCAGCCGGATGGACTATGAAGATATTGAAAAACATTTTGTGGAGGATAACATCCGTTTTGCAGTTCTTTGTTCTCCGCATAATCCGGCAGGACGTGTCTGGGAAAGATGGGAGCTTGAGAAGTTTGTGGAATTGTGCGTGAAGCATAATGTTATTCTCTTCTCAGATGAGATCTGGTGTGATCTGGTGCTGGAAGGAAAGCATATTCCAACCAATGCAGTCAGTGAAGATGCAAGAAAGATCACCATTGCAGCATATGCTCCGACGAAAACATTTTCTCTTGCAGGACTGGTTGGTTCATATCATGTTATTTTCAATGAAGAGCTGCGGAAGAAAGTGGAGAAAGCCGCTTCCATGACACATTATAATGGTATGAATGTGCTGAGCCAGCATGCTCTGATTGGCGCTTATTCCAAGGAAGGCGAAGAGTGGCTGGAGGAGCTGCTGGAGGTTTTGCGCGGCAACGTGGACTTTGCCTGCAATTATCTGAAGGAACATTGCCCATCCATTAAATTTGACAGACCGCAGGGAACCTATATGTTGTTTCTGGACTGCAGCGACTTTTTAAAAGAGATCAACATGGATATCAAATCCCTGTTGAAATATGGCTGGGAGCGCGGCGTTATATGGCAGGATGGCCAGCCGTTCGGGAAAAAAGATTCAATCCGCGTGAACCTTGGTCTGCCGCTGTGGCAGATCCAGGAGGCAGTTAAGCGTCTGGAGAAAAAATAAAGGAGATAAAAATGGATCTGAAACAAACCGTTATTGGAATAGAGTTTGGTTCCACCCGCATCAAAGCGGTGATGCTGGATAGGAATCATCTGCCGATCGCATCCGGCAGCTATGAGTGGGAAAACAAATTTGAAAATGGTTACTGGACCTATTCTGCGGAAGAGATCGTAAAAGGGTTTCAGACCTGCTACCGTGAATTAAAGAAAGATTTCCAAGAGCAGTTTGGCCAGGAGATCACCTCAACGGGCGCGATTGGCATCTCTGCTATGATGCATGGGTATCTGCCATTTGATAAAGAAGGAAATCAGTTGGCAGCATTCCGTACCTGGCGGAATATCACGACAGGTGCCGCTGCGGATGAACTGACGGAGAAGTTTCAGTTCAATATCCCGCAACGCTGGAGTATCGCACATCTGTATCAGGCAATCCTGAACGGAGAAGAGCATGTCAAAGATATTGATTATCTGACCACGCTTGCCGGTTTCATTCACTGGAAGCTAAGCGGGGAGAGATCCTGCGGCATTGGTGAGGCTTCGGGTATCATTCCGGTCGATGAAGCGACAAAAGACTACAACGAAGAAATGGTGCAGATCTTTGATGATCTCACTGCGAAATACAATTATCCGTGGAAACTGCGCGACCTTCTTCCAAAAGTCTTAATGGCAGGTGAGCAGGCAGGCACACTTACAGAAGAGGGTGCCCGCTTCCTGGACCCGGAAGGAACTCTTAAGCCAGGAGTTCCTCTGGCACCTTGCGAAGGCGATGCGGGAACCGGTATGACAGCGACTAATTCCATTCGGGTCAATACCGGCAACGTTTCTGCCGGCACGTCTGATTTTGCCATGCTGGTAACGGACAAAAAACTGAACGTGCATAAAGAGATAGACATGGTGACAACGCCGGATGGTATGCCGGTGGCCATGGTGCACTGCAATAACTGTACGTCCGATATCAATGCGTGGGTCGATCTGCTGGAGGAGTTTGCAGGTGCTGTCGGCGCAAAAGTGGACAAAGGCGATCTTTATACGCTGCTGTTCCAAAAGGCGATGGAAGGCGATCCGGATGGCGGCGGCCTGATGAACTTCAATTATTTTTCCGGTGAAAGCATTACCGAGCTGGATGAAGGACGTCCGGTCTTTGCCCGGATGGTAAACTGCAAGTTTGATCTGGCCAACTTTATGCGGACACAGATCATGTCCTCACTGGCAACCTTAAAGATTGGCCTGGATATTCTGACAAAAGAGGAACAGGTGACGGTCGATAAGCTTTATGGACACGGCGGACTGTTTAAAACACCAAAGGTCGGACAGACCCTGCTGTCTGCTGCGGTCGGCGCACCGGTCTCCGTGATGGAAACAGCGGGCGAAGGCGGTCCATACGGCATGGCACTTCTTTGTGCGTACATGCTGTGGAAAGAAGATGGAGAGAGCCTCTCTGATTATCTGGACAATAAGGTCTTTGCCAATGCCCCGTCCAGTACGGTGATGGCAGATGAACGTGACAGAGAAGGATTCGCTCTCTTCCTGGAGCGGTATCAGAAAGCTCTGGCAATGGAAAGGGCCGCAGTAGATACACTGTCGTAAGAGAATAGATACAAATCATGCGAGGTGCGTAGATGTTAGAAGAATTAAAGAAAGAAGTCTGTGAAGCGAATCTTCTGCTTCCGGAATATGGTCTGGTGACATTCACCTGGGGAAATGTTTCTCAGATCGACCGGGAGAAAAACCTGGTCGTCATCAAGCCGTCCGGAGTTTCTTATGAGGAGATGAAGCCGGAAGACATGGTAGTCGTAGATCTGGATGGCAATGTGGCAGAGGGGAATCTCCGCCCGTCCAGCGATACCCTGACACATCTGGAATTATACAAGGCTTTTCCGGAGATTGGAGGCATTGTGCACACACATTCCCGCTGGGCAACCAGTTTTGCACAGGCGGCCATTCCACTGACGGCGCTTGGCACCACGCATGCGGACACCTTTTTCGGTGATGTTCCGATCACCCGTATGCTGACACCGGAGGAAATCAACGGTGGCTATGAGAAAGAGACCGGAACGGTGATCGTGGAATGTCTGACTGGGAAAGACCCTATGGCTGTGCCGGCTGTCCTGGTGCAGAGCCACGGTCCATTTACCTGGGGCAAAGATGGAAAAGAGGCTGTCCACAACGCTGTGGTGCTGGAAGAGGTTGCATTTATGGCTTATCATGCCCTGCAGCTGAACCCTTCTATCGAACGGATCCCGCAGACGATCCTGGACAAACATTACTATCGGAAGCATGGTGAAAATGCTTATTACGGACAGGAAAAATAACCCCAAAAACTATATCTTGTGGTGGAGAGAAAAAACTGTGTTACAAAAAATCACAGTTTTTTTGTGCATAATGAAAAACCGGGTTGGAAGTTATTCACAAATGCTAATGAAAAAAATGCTTTTCTTTTTGTGAATAATGTATTATTATTAAGCAATAACAAACAAAAATTGTTCTCAATTCGTGTGCAAAATGTCAAAAACACGAAAAAACAATATCGTGTGGTTTCACAGAATCACCACAGAATCGACATAAACGGGGGTTAAAATGATTTCCAATCAATTGCTGCAAAAGACGGTGGACGAGATCAAATCCATCGTTAACGAGGATCTGGCTGTTTTTGAACCGGACGGGAAAGTGGCGGTAAGGACATTCCGGGACAAAGAGATTGATAGTAAGAAGATCGCAGACTTTGCGTCTTCTTCCAGGGAGTATAAAGAAATCTCGGATTTCCAGCTGCTCAAGATCAAGGATGATTCCCAGCTGGAGTATATTCTGGCAGTACGGGGCAGTTCTTCCAGCACCGAACTGATCGGCCGGATGGCAAAGTATCAGATCGAGACCATGATCGCGGCATATCGGGAGAAGTTTGATAAAGACAATTTTATCAAATCCCTTTTGCTGGATAACCTGATGCTGGTGGATATATTCGAACGGTCGAAAAAGCTCCATGTGGAGCTGGAGGTCAGACGGGTTGCTTTCCTCGTGGAACTGCAGAACAAAAACCAGGATGATGCGATCGGTACCCTGAAGATGATGTTTACCGACGCAACGGATTTTGTGACAGCGCTGGATAAAAAGACCATCGTTGTCGTGAAGCAGCTGGACAAAAAAGTTGGAGAAGAAGAACTGGCTGCGCTGGCGCGCAAAATGCACAGCGCGATAAAAAGTGATATCTCAGATGATGCGATCATTGCCTATGGCACGATCGTGGATGATCTGAAAGATGTTTCCAAATCCTTTAAAGAAGCCAAGATGGCACAGGAAGTTGGAAAGATCTTCTTTACAGACCGGAAAGTAAATTCTTATAACAAGCTTGGAATCGGACGTCTGATCTATCAGCTTCCGATGCCGTTGTGCAAGTTATTTATCAATGAGATCTTTAAGGATGTTTCCCTCGCGGATTTCGATGACGAAACCATAGAGACCATAAATAAGTTTTTCGAGAATTCTCTGAACGTATCGGAAACATCACGTCAGTTATTCATTCACCGTAATACGCTGGTCTACCGGCTGGATAAGATCCAGAAGATCACCGGACTGGACCTGAGAGTTTTTGATGATGCCATCACCTTTAAGATTGCTTTGATGGTATCAAATTATATGCAGTATGTGGAAGGTCTGGACTTTAAATAGAATTGGTAAAGGTCCGGATTGGAAATAGACGGAGGAGTTTATGATAAGACTGGAAAATGTCACAAAGACCTACGACGATAACAGAACTCACGCCTTAGATCATGTGAACATCAATATCAAAAAAGGAGAGTTTGTCTTCATAGTTGGTGACTCTGGTGCAGGTAAGAGTACTTTTTTTAAGATGCTTATCAAGGAATTGCAGCCGACGTCAGGTGACATTTACGTGAACGGCAAATGCATCACACGGTTAAGACGGCGTAAGATTCCGATGCTCCGCAGAGACATCGGTGTGGTGTTCCAGGATTTCCGCCTTTTAAGAGATCGGAATGTGTATGATAATATTGCTTTTGCTCAGAGAGCTATTTCCGCGCCTCCGGCTAAGATAAAAAAGAATGTTGCAGAAGTACTGACCCTGACGGGTATTTCGGAAAAATACCGTTCGTTCCCTGACCAGCTTTCCGGTGGAGAGCAGCAGAGAGTCGCGCTGGCGAGAGCATTGGTCAATAAACCAAAGATCCTTCTGGCTGACGAGCCAACAGGAAACCTGGATCCGGGCAACTCTCAGATCATTATGGATATTCTGGAAGAAGTCAACCGGAGGGGAACAACTGTTGTGGTCGTTACGCATAACCACGAAATCGTGCGGCAAATGAATAAACGAGTGATCAACTTGAAAAACGGCATTGTCGTCAATGATATCAGAGAAGGAGGACTGGCGAGTGAAAGGTAATTCATTCTTCTATTGTCTGGGTCAGGGCTTTGTCGGAATCAAGAGAAATAAGATCTTTTTCCTGGCATCCGTGGCTACCATAGCCGCCTGTGTCTTCATGGTCGGACTGTTGATGGCAGTTATCCTGAACGTGAACTATGTTATTAAAGAAGCACAGGATTCGGTCTGTATCACGGTCTTCTTTGAGCCGGATGCATCCGAGGCAGACATTCAGGATCTTGGAAAGCGGATCACAGACTGGGACGAAGTATCTCATGTGGAATATACCTCTCCGGAAGAAGCCTGGGATAAATTTAAACAGGAATATTTTAAAAATGAACCGGAACTGGCTGACGGATTTGCAAACGATAACCCACTGGCAACATCCGCTTCTTATACCATATATTTGACGGATATTACGTATCAGCAGAAAGTGGCCGAACGACTGGAATCAATGACAGGAATCCGGCAAGTCAATAAATCAGAGGTTACGGCAAGTGCTTTATCAGATTTTGGAAAGATTGCCGGAATTGCATCTCTTG
>JAGCAK010000122.1 GCA_017652745.1 Lachnospiraceae bacterium | reverse complement strand
CCATTAAGAACACCCGGTGTTCTCTCTTTTTCAGCGATTCGATCAACTCCTGCATCGTTGCGACCGGATGCGGGATCTCCACACCAGATAACTGTTTCCAGTTGACGCTGTGACAGTCAGAGCCGCCTGTCTGGATCAGATCATATGCTGTTGCATATTCCAGCGCACGCGCATTAATGAAAGGACCCTTAGGCGCATTGACCACTTCTACTGCATCCACATGGTTTGGAAGCAGCCGGATATAAGGAATGTAAGGCGCTTCATAGAACGGATGTGCATGGATCACAAAACCACCGGCTTCTCTGACCAGCTTCAGATACTCTAACAGATCTATTCTTCCGATATCGGGATAGTCCAGCAACCAGTCGTTATCCAATCCAAAGGTCAGGAAATCATTTCCCTGAAAGGAATACTCCCATGCATAGAATACTGTCAGGCCAATCTCATCGCCCCGCTCTTTTGCATTCTCATATCCTTTATGGAATTCATCCAGCCAGACATTCCAAGGGAGATCACGATCCACTCGCGTATTCCCGCGCCAGAAATGGTCTGAGATGACAATTCCATCGTATCCTTTTTCTTTATAGAAATCCGCCAGATCTGCAGCATTGCTGCGTGCGCAGGCACTGCCTTCATAGCTGTGCACATGCAGATCATAGCGATACCATTCTTTTTCCATTCTGCTCTCCTTCAAAAATCAAATCAGTCCAAAGTGTTTTAATGCTTTTTCGATACCATCGTCTTCAACAGTATCCGTAACATAATCGGCAGCCTCTTTGACAGCATCTTTGCCGTTGCCCATGGCCACACCAATGCCTACATATTCCAGCATAGCGATGTCATTTTCTCCATCCCCAAAGGCCATGGTTTCTGCGCGGTCGATGCCGTTCTTATCCAGAAACAGCTGGATGCCGTTCGTTTTTCCGCCGTCACGCGGGATAATGTCTATACCCGTATCAGACCAGGAGGTGATGTCGCATTCATCCAGCAGGTCATCCAACAGATTCTTTTCTTTTTCCGAAACAAAGGCCATGATCTGGTAAATGTTCTCTCCATAGTAGCGTCCTGTATCCGGCACATCATCATTAAATGCCTGTTGTGTTTCTACAACGGTATCATTCACGTAATTAATATAAACATCATTTTCCGTGATCATGACAAACGGGATTTTTTTTGTCTCAAAGATCCGGGCAAGAACTTCCATCTCTCCTCTATCGATCGGATTGCCGGCATAAATTTTGTGATCAGGCCCGCAGATCAGCTGACCGTTCACCACAACATACCCGTCAAACTCCATATCTTTCACCGGCATTTTTTCCAGGTCGATCATATGACGCGCGGTCGCGACCACCGCCAATATCCCGTTCTGTCTCAACTTCTTAATTGCCTCTCTGGCACTGTCCGGCACACGATTAGAATCAATGGAAAGGATCGTCCCGTCTATATCAAAAAAAACTGCTTTAATCGCCGGATTTTCCGGCACTTCCCTGTTTTCCATTCGTTTTTTCTCCATACAAAAAAGATACACCCTGCCCCAAGAGTCGTTCAACCCTTTTTTCTGCAATTTATGCTATAATGATGATTACTTTTTGCACCGAGGCGAGCACCATTTTGAAACGTTTTTTATCGGCAGTTTTCTATATTATTACAGGGATCCTTATCACCTTTGTGTCGCTGATCGGCTTTGCCAGCCGATGGGCTTTCACTACATGGGGTGATATCGATATGGACGAGATCGTCTTCCATCTGCAGAATCCGCTGGAAGGCACCGGCAACGGCATGATCGGAGATTTTCTCCTGAAAGCAGCCTTGCCGACCGTGCTGATCCTTGCTGTATATATCGTTCTGATCATTCTGTTCAAGAAAGGAAAACCGCGTCTCCTCTGCTCCTGTGCATTTCTTCTACTGACCATTGCAGGTGCCTTTCTGGTCAAGAATATGATCTGGAAGCGGCTGGATATGGACACCTGGATCAACGGACGCAAGACATACTCCACGTTCATCGAGGATAACTATGCTGACCCGGCAGCCACCTCTCTTACCTTCCCGGAGAAAAAAAGGAACCTGATCTTCATTTATCTGGAATCCATGGAAACCACCTATGCGGACGATGCATCAGGCGGTGCATTTCCTGCCAATGTCATCCCGGAACTGACAAAGATCGCTATGGATAATGAGGATTTTTCCGGCGATGGCGCCGCATTGAACGGCGGTGTTGTTCTTCCAGGCACAGCCTTTACCACAGGTGCCATCTTTGCCCAATCAGCCGGCCTTCCTTTGAAAGTCAGCATTGGTGCAAACTTTATGGATACGCAAAGTTCCTTCTTCCCGGGAGTCACAGCACTGGGTGATATTCTGAACAAAGAAGGTTACCGGCAGATCTTTCTGCTTGGATCCGATGCCGTATTCGGCGGACGGAAACTCTTTTATCAGGATCATGGGGATTTTGAGATCCGTGACTACCTGTATGCAAAAGAAGTCGGATGGATCGATCCGGACTATGAGGTCTTCTGGGGTTTTGAAGATGAAAAGCTGTTTTCCTTTGCAAAAGAAACGCTGACCGAACTGGCGCAAAGTGATGTGCCGTTCAACTTGACACTGCTGACCGTGGATACGCATTATGAGGACGGCTACGTCTGCAGGCTATGTGATGATGCTTTTGGCGATGACCAATATGCCAATGTCATGGCCTGCTCCAGCAGACAGATCGATGCTCTCTTAAAATGGATCCGGGAGCAGGATTTCTACGATAATACAACCATCATCCTCTCCGGTGATCATACGACCATGGATACCAACTTCTGCGCGGATGGCAGCAAGAACTATCAGCGGAAAACCTATACTGCTTTTATCAACTCCGGCGTGCAGCCTGCGCTTCCGCAAAAAGAGCGCCTTTACAGCACCTTTGATCTGTTCCCTACAACTCTGGCATCTCTTGGGGTAACGATAGAAGGCGACCGGCTGGCTCTTGGAACAAACCTGTTTTCTTCCAGAGAAACTTTGCTGGAACAGTTTGGCACTTCACAGGTCAAGAAAGAATTAATGAAGCGCTCCGCTCTTTTAGAACAGTTAGAAAAAGTGGATGCAAATGCATCTGAAGCGCTGTATGAAAGATATCGTCTGATCTTTAAAGATTCTCTGACGTTTGATTCGTTCGATGAAAAGAAAAACCTTTTACAGATAAGGCTTACCAATCTGTACTTCTTAGATACTCTGGTAGATGATGCGCTGACCATCCATGTGGACCACATTGAGGCGCAGTACCAGGAGAATGGAAAAACAGAAATCTATACGCTGCAGCTGAAACAAGATCCAAAGGATTCTGCCAGCTACATCGGCGCCATTGATCTGTCTGGATTTGACCAGTTAAAAGGAGAAGTCCGAATCAACATTTATACGGACGATGGCAGTGAGCTGATCAATATTGCTTCTGCACCTTTTTCATTTGAGTAACCGGTTTCTTAGTTATTGGAGCCGGCAATAAAGCAAAGCGTAAAGCCATCGTATTCACAGAACATCAGATCAAAGACCGTGTAGAATGGTCCCCAGCCATCACTGCTCGCTTCCAGTTCCTCTATCACCGTATTTACACTTTCAAAGACCATCATGCGTTTTGGCCGGCCGAACAGACTCTCTGTTTTATCGGCAATACTCTTTCCTCCGCGGTCACCGCAGAGTTCAATAAAAGCATCCTGATAGTTTTCTTCAAACGGGATCAGTTTCTGCTCCCTGTTTGTGAAGAAGAATAAATGATAGAACTCTTCCAGATAATCATCTTCTTCCAGATATTGAACTGCAGTTTCATAGTACATTGCAAAATCATCCAGAAGAGCTGCTTTTCCCTGCGGGGTATCATCGTCCCATGCAGGTATATCTCTCTCAGATTTTACTCCCGGAGGCGGTTCCAACAGCCCCATATTGATGAGGATCTCATCCGCGGCATCTTCTGCCTCTTCCGGAATGATGATCTCAATCAGCGAAGTACGGCTCATGCCGGCAGCAATCTCTGCAAGCTGCCCAAGGCCATGTTCCAGCTTATAGGCAGGAATCCCCGCATCCTGAAAGGACGCGAGGATCTGATCTGCCTCAAAGGAGTTATAAGTTTTAATAATTATTTTTTCTTCCATTTATTCAAAGAAAGAAATCATCTCGTCTACGGAATCTTTATCAAAAGATGTAAAAGCCACAATCAGCATGTAACCGTCTATATTTCTGACCGCCATAGTTTGATAAAGCAAATGATCTCCCTGTTCCACACTTCGATTCATTGCCCGGAACTGTTTTCCTCCGATCGTTACATCATAATAGCCACCGATGACCCCATCTAATCCACCTTTAGCCGCATCAAGATAGTCATCTTCCGAAATATCCGGAGCTCCTTCCGCTGTGACATTTTCGTATAAGAGGCCTGTATTGCTTCCTGTCATATAATTAATAAAGGCGCAGTCAGGAATATTGGTCATCTTCTCATAATCCGCTCCTGCAAGATCAAATGCGCTGTCGTCAAGATAGTTTTCTGCTAACTCAGCATCGGTTAAGGCTGTATAATCATCTGATATTTTGATGGTTATGCCAGAATAGTCACTGGTAAAGGTTTTGCCAGAAGCATCCCAGGACCCTCTTGCAAATGTCTTCGCAGCTGGTTGTGCATCATCTGTCTGTGTATTATCCATTTGTGCGTTATCTTGCTGCGCATTATCCGGCTGAACATTGGACTGTTTTGGTCCGCAGGCAGCCAGCGACATAACTAAAAGCACTGCCAATAATACATACAGTAGTTTTTTCATAAAGCTCCTTCCGTTTGTAAGTAGTTTTTATAACTCGTAAATGCCGGACACATTAAATCTGCCTGCATCCCGGGCATATGCACCAAGCGTACCGAACATCAGGCCCGAACCATCATGTGCGACACCAAGAACAAAGCCGCCGTCATGCATGATACGCAGATTCATTGCAGCACTGCTGAAGCTTCCTGACCATTTTTCTTCTACCCAGTTCAGGATATAAACGTCATCACGAAGCTTGATATAGGTACATGGAGAACTCCATGCGAAGCCGCCTGCACGGTATCCTGAATCTCCCGGCTTTCCGCCAATAAAGATCGTCCAGGAATAAGAACCCGGTGAGTCGTAAATATGCTGGCTCGACATTTCCTTGGAATAGGTCCAGGTGAATGAACGTCCGACTAGTTCTCTCGTGAATCCATGGCGGCGTGTACGTGGAACCGGAACTCCTTCGGTTATCATATATCCAAAATGAATGACAGGAACAACATCATGCGGTTCTGCTCCGCCTCCTATAGTTGCCTCGATGCAGGTTGCGCAGCCGTTTTTGAAATCTAATGCAAACGTCATTGCTTTTGGAGGACAGGAATCTTTAATGTGGAATCCCAGATAAACAAGATCCTCATCCAAAGCAAATGCGCGATAATTAGCTTCTGCCCAGTCAGAATCTGCGGTGCGGAAACACAGCTTCTCCTGCTCAACGAAATCCAGATCTACGCAGAATCCGGCATCATCACGGAATGTTACCTTCTTGCCCAGACACTGTGTGCTGAATTCCATTGATGCGCTGGTGGTTGCAGCATGGGACTCGCCTCTTGCAAACTCCGCAACTTCTCCAGCGAGAGAATTGATCTCTTCCTCTGTCTCTTCTCTTGCTAACAGGCTGGTACGGTATGTAAGTCTGGAACCCTTTCTTCCGCTTTTCAGTCGAGCTTCCAAAGCAACCGGCAGACTCTCTCCCCAATCGCTGAAATCAAAGAAGGTTGCAAGCTGGCCCAGATTCCTGCCGTCTGCACGATAGAGACGGAATTCAAATTTGTCATCCTCGTCGATACCCAGCGTTACACCTATCTTTTTCATTCCAAAAAGATCAATGATCTCTACGGAGAAGCGGCCGGAATATTCGACCTCACCAAAATCATAGTAGAAAGCACTGTCATCGAACTGCAGATAATCAGATGGGAATGTAATAACATCTTCTCCATCCGGTGTCTCAAGTTCCACCATAGTGGAGAAATAGTTGGAGATATAGGTAAAGATGCGTTTTCTTCCCAGATCGTCATCCCATTTGAGGACCTTGTTGTCCAAACGCAGGGAATGATAGAACCTTGCATCAACAGCCGGTCTGTCTGCTTCCGTGAAGCAGCCAACGTAGATCTGACGCTGTACTTCCCTGTTGACAAAGAAGTCCATGTTTGAAATATCTGCCGGTAAAAGCGGCTGAGATTTGTCAATTTCAGCTCCCTGATAATCGATGAACCACATCTCAGTAGCAGAAGCTCTTCCGGTTGCGGTATCAAGGACGACTGCATAACCTCTCAGGGTTTCCGGAACCATATGTGCAAATAAAACGAATTGTTTCAGCCCCAGAGCACCGTAAGCACATTCAACCGGCGCACCATCGTTTTCAATAAGAGTCAGTTTGTCTTTACTCTGAAAACTGTATTTGAGTGCAGGCGGAGCTATGCCATCGTTATCCAGCTGCAGGCATATTTCTTTGCCGACCAGACAGTCGCAGAGTTCTCCTGCACTCACTGGTCCTCCACCGCCAAGTACTGCGGCCTTCACTTCTTCCAAACCCAGTTTTGAATAATTGATCCTAAACATTTCATTTCCCCCAATCTGTATAAAAAAGTTTTACACTATTACTGTTTTTAGTTTATCATTTGTTTTCCGTATGTTCAATTGATTCCGTAATCTGCTCCACCAGCAGGCCTAAACTGACAGATGGCGATGTCAGCACCGGGATCGGATAACCTTCAAACAACGGTAATGCGCGGATCTGTGACATCTGGGAAAGGACGATTGCCTCTTTATCCTGAAAGGATTTTACGGTTTCAAAAACGATCTGATTGTGCAAATCATCATCGCCTGCTGCCGCTGCATCAAATGCGCCTTCGGCCAGTTTTATCTCCACGTCAAAAGTCGGATTGATCGTTTGTTTGCAGCGGTCAACCACCCACGCCACACTTTCCATGGTCGGTCCAAAGGATACAACAGCTCCGATCTTCTGATAAAGAGCTGCTGCCTTTTCAAATACGCCAATATCTGCAGCAACTAACGGCAGATCGGTACAGAGTTTCAACTGATCGATAAACGGAGAGAAGATCGTGCAGGACAGAAGGATTCCATCTACGCCTAATTCTTCTGCGCTGTGGATCAGCTGGATCATCCGGGAAAGGTTCTTGCCAGAGATTCTTCCTTCCTGTTTTCCCAGCCAGGACATGCCTTCATCCATAAAATGAAAGAGTTCCACTTCCGGAAATCCCTTTACTGCCTGTTCCACCGGAACGATCGATACTTTGGTTGCATTGATCACTGCAATCTTTATTTTTCTGTCTCTGCTTTCCATATTGTCCCCTTATTCCAATTCCACTGCCAGATCGGAGATCGCTACAAGTACTGCCTCCCCGCTGATAACCATTCTGCCCTCTTCCCGCTTTTCGCAATGAAGATATCCGCCGCGTTTGGATGCCTGATAAGCATCGATCGAATCCTTCTGCAGCTCCTTTGACCAGTAGTCCGCTATCTGCACATGCGCTGATCCGCAGACCGGATCTTCCGGCACAGACACCTTTGGACAAAAGCTCCGTGATACACAGTCCACATCTGTCCCTTTTGCGGTGGCGTTCTGCACGCGTCCTTCAATCTGCATCAGCTTCAATTGATCCGGCTCCATCTTTCTGACCTGTTCCTCAGAGTCAAAAACGCAAATAAGATCAAGCCCCAATACAGCTTTGATCGGACGTACACCAAAGGCGCTTTCCATAGCATCTGTAACTGGTATTTCCTTCAGCTCAAATGTCGGGAAATCCATTTCATACAGATTCCCTTTCCGCCTTATTGTCAGCAAACCGCTTAGAGTTTGGAAGCGGACGATGTCACTTTCCGGCTCATAATAATTCAGGATCACAAAGGAAGAGGCCAGTGTCGCGTGTCCGCACAGTTCCACTTCGGTTCCCGGTGTAAACCAGCGAAGATGATACCCCTGTTCTTCTTTTACTATAAAGGCGGTCTCGCTCAGGTTGTTTTCCATGGCAAGCTTCATCATAGATTCCTCGGAAGGCCATTTGTCCATCACACAGACAGCTGCCGGGTTTCCTGCGAACGGCTTACTGGTAAATGCATCAACAATGTACTGTTTCATAGAATTCTTCTCCATTTATTTCGATTTGGTTTATTATAACATACACTGAACTATCTTTTGACAACTCCCCTATAATTGACAGTGCTGGCAGATTAAATGAACAATCTTTGAACTTTTGTTGTATAATGGGTTCGTTATGGTGCCAAAAGACACCTGGATCAAGATTGAAACGGACGGATTGAATACTGAATTATGATTACCAAATACCTGAAGAATACACAACTTTATAAGGTCATGTTCAGGATTGCATGGCCGATCGCGCTGCAGAGTCTGATCACAGTTGGCGTTAATCTGATGGACACGGTCATGCTCAGTCAGATGGGCGATGCACAGCTTTCTGCATCCTCTCTCGGAGGAAACTATTTTTCCCTCGTCATGGTCATGTGTATGGGATTGGGCATGGGATCGAGCGTTATGACTGCGAGGTATTATGGAATGGGTGATAACCATTCCCTGAAACAGACGGTCACGATCATGCTGCGGGCGGCGATTTTGCTTTGTTTGTTGTTTACCGTTATAACAGCGATCATCCCATTCTCTATCATGCGCATTTATACGCGGGAAGAAACCGTAGTCAACT
>JAGCAK010000121.1 GCA_017652745.1 Lachnospiraceae bacterium | reverse complement strand
TACAGTGGATCCCGGAACCATATTGCCGGAAAGGGCTTCTTCTGCCATCTCATCTTCCAGAAGGGTCTGCACCTTTCTCTTCAGAGCTCTTGCTCCGTATTTCGGATCATAGCCCTGCTCTACCAGGAATGCTTTTGCGCTGTCAGATACATTCAATTTCACATTCATCTGTGTCTTAGCACGTTCTGCCAGTTCTTTCAGAAGGATATCAATGATATCTTTCATATTATCTTTCGACAGAGATTCAAATACGATGATCTCATCAATACGATTCAGGAATTCCGGTTTGAAGATATGTTTCACTTCATCCAGAACTGCTGCCTTCATAGCCTCATAATCTGCTTTTGCAGAATGCTCAGCGGCAAATCCCAAAGATTTCGGCTCCATGATCCGCTGTGCGCCGGCATTACTGGTCATGATGATAATAGTATTCTTAAAATCTGTTACCCTGCCGTGTGAATCTGTGATGCGTCCGTCATCCAGCACCTGCAGAAGGATGTTAAAGACATCCGGATGTGCTTTTTCCACTTCGTCAAACAGAATGATGGAATATGGGTTCCTGCGCACCTGCTCGGAAAGCTGTCCACCTTCATCATAGCCAACATAACCCGGAGGCGAACCAATCAGCTTTGATACGCTGTGCTTTTCCATATATTCGCTCATATCAACACGGATAATGGCATTTTCTGTTCCAAACATCGCTTCAGCCAGAGCCTTGCTGAGTTCTGTCTTACCAACACCGGTAGGCCCCAGGAACAGGAATGTTCCAATTGGCTTGTTCGGATCCTTTAATCCTACCCTTCCGCGGCGGATTGCTTTGCTTAATGCGATCACGGCTTCATCCTGTGCAATGACCCTCTTATGAAGCGTCTCCTCCAGATGTTTCAGCCGCTCACCTTCTTCTTCTGCCAGTTTCTTCACCGGGATCTTGGTCCATTTTGCTACCACGTCGGCAACATCATCAGCCGTAACTTTTGGAATGTTTTCCAGATCTTTGGTCAGGCTGTCTTTATAATCACGGATCGCATCCGCAATAATGCCAATATCCTTGGTTGCGGATGAAGCCTGCTTCAGGTTCTTGGCGATCAGAGCTTTTTCTCTCTTCTCTTCCAGCTTTTTCTTTTTCTCTTCCAGTTCCGTTAATTCCGGCGGAAGGATATAAGTTGCAAGGCGAACTTTGCTTGCTGCTTCATCGATCAGGTCAATGGCCTTATCCGGCAGGAACCGGTCATTGATATATCTGGTGGACAGATTGACAGCTGCATCAATTGCTTCGTCTGTGATCTTTACGTCATGATGATTCTCATAATTTGGCCGCAGACCTTTAAGGATCTCAACCGTTTCTTCTTTAGAAGGCTGTTCGATATAAACCGGCTGGAACCGTCTTTCCAGTGCTGCATCTTTTTCAAAATGCTTTCGATATTCATCCAGTGTAGTTGCACCGATGATCTGAATATCGCCCTTTGCCAGCGCAGGTTTCAGGATATTCGCAGCATCGATGGAGCCTTCTGCTCCGCCTGCGCCGATCATCGTATGGATCTCGTCCATAAACAGGATGATCTGTCCATCTTCCTTTACTTCATTGATGACACGTTTCACACGCTCTTCAAAATCACCGCGGTATTTCGATCCGGCTACCATTGCCGGAAGGTCCAGGGAAAGGATCCGTTTGGATGCTACTGGTCCGACAATGTCTCCTGCAACTATCTTCTGTGCCAGGGCTTCTGCGATACTGGTCTTGCCAACTCCCGGCTCACCAACCAGACACGGATTGTTTTTTGTCCGTCTGCTCAAGATCTGCACGATCCGGCTGATCTCATCCGCACGTCCGATGATCGGATCCAGTTTGCCCATTTTGGCAGCTTCATTCAGGTCTGTACTGAAATCTTTCAAAATGCCTTCTTTTTTCTGCCCATTATTCTTTCTATCCGGACCCATTTCTGCTTTATGGTTTTCCGGGTTTTCACCCATTGCGCCCAATAGTTCTGAATAGATCTTCTGGCGGTTTGCACCAAGTCCTGTCAGAATACGGCTTGCAGCACAGTCCTCTTCTTTCAGAAGGGCCATCAAAAGATGTTCCGTTCCGACTTCCGGGATCTGATATTTTGCCGCTTCTGCTCCCGCATTTTCCAGAACATTTTCCGCCTTCGGGGAAAAGCTTTCGCCCTCATTAACAAGGACACGGGAAGAGGTATCAAATGCCCTCTCGATCAATGCCATAACAGACTCTTTAGTGATCCCGTGCACAGAAAGCACTTTTTGGGAAATAGAACCATCAATATCTGACAAACCGATCAGCAGATGTTCTGTTCCGATATATGTGTGTTTCAGCTGTACGGATGCCTCCGTTGCTGCCACAATAGCTTCCTGGGCCATTTTAGTGAATGGTCTTTTCATTTACGACCTCCTATTAGCTTAACTCTTCGTAGAGCTGGTCTACGATTCCTTTTACTTCTTCTTTGGTAAGACCTTTACAGATGCCCCTTGCTAAAAGCGGGCGTAGATAGGCTTTCATTTTTGCCATAGAATCCAGTTTATCTATGTCTACTGCAACCACAGCTCCTCTGCGGCGGTCCACCTTGAGAAATCCATCCTGCCGCAGGGTGGAATATGCTTTGTTGACAGTATGCATATTAACGCCGATTTTATCAGCCAGTGCTCGGACAGAAGGAAGCGACTCCCCCTCCTTAAGCTGGGAAGTTGCTATGGCCACAAAGATCTGATTCCGAAGCTGGATATAGATGGCTTCGTCACTGTTAAAATCTATTTCTACTAACATAGCAAAGACCTCTCGTTCTAATTGTTATACTTATGTTATAACAACTATCCCGAGAAGTCAATGTGTCGTTTCGTTCTTTTGTTAATTATGCGCCAGATTAAGCTTCTTTGTCGTCTTCGTCCTTGATATCCGGATCTACTTCATCGATGATATGTGCGTACTCATCGACTTCCTCTGCTTTTTCTCCGGCTTTTTCCATGAATTCTTTTGCTTTTGCTTCTACTGCATCGCCGAATTCTTTTGCTTTTTCTCCAGCTGCTTCACCGAATTCTTTCGCTTTTACTCCAGCTGCATCACCGAACTCTTTTGCTTTGTCCAGTGCGTTGTCACCAAATTCTTTTGCTTTTTCTGTAAAAGAATTGAATTTTTCTTTTGCCTGTTTTACCTGGTCAGAGTTTTTGAACTCCTCGAATTTATCTTTTGCCTCATCAATTTTGCCGCTGTCTTCCAGCTTTTTGTAAGCTTCTCTGCCGGCAGCATAGATTCTGAGAGGAGCCACAACGATCTCTGCCGCAAGATTCATTAAAGCATCTTTTGTTTTTTTATCCATAGCAACTACCTCCTTAACAGAGTAATTTTACCTTATTCGGCAAAACTGTGTCAATTGGGAATACTTATACCTTTTGCCGCTTCGCCATCTTCATCGCTGCACGGCGGGCACTCCAGTCAAGGAAACGTCCCTGATTGGTTGTAAGGGCAATGAAGAAAAACAGGAAGGCGCCGACGCCGATATCCTGCACTGCCGATGGAAGTCCAAGTGCAAGAACGCCTGCTTTCATCATGGAGATGCAGACAGCTCCGATGAAAATGCCCCAGGTTATGTTTGTGTACCGGTAAAGATAGAGTCCGATGAAGACTGCCGGGAAGGCCGTAAACATCATTCCCATATTATTGTTAAATGTCGAAGAAGCCTCAATATTTCCCTTCATGGATGCGTTGACGCAGGCTGCAACGCCTAAGATCACACCGCAAAGAATGTAGGAAAGGACTACGCTCTTCGTTTCATTTACACCTATATTATTCGCAATTGCCTGGTTGTTGCCCAGAGCTCTTACGTTATATCCGAATTTAGTGAATGTAAAAATGATCAGGAACACCATAAACACGACAAACGCCAGAATATAGATCCATGGTGCTTTTCCGAAAAGCGTATAAACATTTCCGGCAAGCTTTGCTCCTTTTCCGTCATTGATGACCCTGTTCAGAGTTTCATATACCATCAGCAGACCAATGCTGATCACCAGCATTGGAACGCGGATCAGAAGGTATAACCCTGCGTTGATCAGACAGAGAATGGTTGCAACGATCACGCAGATTGCCAGCAGTCCCCAGGAGCCCAATTGAAATTTAGTAACGATAGGGGATGCAATAAAGCTTGTCGTAACACAGATGATGCCCATAGAAAAGTCCCATCTGTCATTCAGCATGTTGCATGTCATTGCCATAGCGATCAATGCGCTTAAGATTCCCTGAATGCAGATCGAGTTCAGACTTTTCAGGGTTCCAAATGCGCTCGCCGGATTAAAGATCCGGATCAACACAAAGAATACGACAAAAATGGCAACTGGCCAGATCAATGTTTTCCATGTATTTGATGCAATATGTTTCACGGTCATAACGAAACCCTCTTAAGTGTTGTGGCAGCGCCCGCCCGAAGACGGGCGCTGTACTCGTTTTTTAGATTGTGCAGATGCACGATTTTAAAGATGCAGATTATTATTTCCCTGCTCTTGCTCTCAGATCCTCTAAGGAGAATTTCTGAGCGAATTCTTTCACTGCTTCAAAAGTAGCATCTGGTCCGATGAACTGCTGCAGTTCTTCATAAGTATAAGGTGGGTGGTCTGCAGAGCAAAGTGCAACAGCATCTTCATACTCTTCCGGAGTCTTGCAAAGAATGTAGGACATCTGGATAGAAGGTGCGGAGCCGTCAGCCTGGCTCAGTCTGTTTCCTGTCATAGCATTGTAGAGAAGCAGGAATGCGATAGCAGAGTCAGCACAGGTTCCTGTTACAAGGTAGTTCACTGTTCCATCTTTGAATGCTTCCAGAGCGCCTTCACCCGGCTCATAGCAGTTCAGAAGAACTTTGTCGGCAAGGCCTGCATCAGTCAGCGGCTGATAAACAGTAGAGATTGTCTCAACGGAAGAGAAGATAGCATCTACTTCCGGATGCTGGTCTACGATGTTCTTTGCTGCGCCGGCTTTATCAAAGTCTAAACCTTCTGTAACAATGGTAACGCCAGGTGCTTTCTCGAAAACATCCTTTGCTGCCTCAAGACGGAGGTCCATCTGAGAGGAAAGACCAAATGGGAAACCGTGAAGAGCAACATTCTTTGCGCCTTTATCGATCATATCCTGAGCGATTGCAGCAGCAGTAACTGTCTCATCTTCCCAAACTTCGCCTGCGAAATACGGGTTATCCTTGATCTCGTCATAACCGGTGTTTTCTCTGGTGCTGATCGGGTCATTGGAAGTAGCAATATACATTCCGTACTGCTCGCAGATATCAACCAGTTCCGGCATGATCGTACCAGGATGCAGATTTAAGATTCCGTTGTATCCAGCAGCACCAAAGTTCTGGACATCCTCTTTTGTTACGCTAGGGTCGGTTCCGCCGATAGCGGTATCGATCTCAACGCCAAGTGCATCAGCAAGTACCTTAACAGATGCAACAATGTCTTTAGCCCACTGGCTGGAGTCGTCGTAAAGAATAATACCGACTTTCAGCTTTCCATCTGCTGGAGCTGGAGCTGCGCCGCTTCCGGCTGGTTTGTCTCCGCCGTCTGAGCCACCGCATGCAGCAAGAATGCCAACGCACATTGCTAATACAGTGATCAATGCAATAATTTTTTTCATGCTTTTTCTCCTTCTTTTGTTTTACTAGTCTGTAAAAATATTAAATCATACGATGTATGTTTTAATGCTATCTTGCCAATAATCCCTTTCGGTTCGTCTTATAGGTAAAGAGGATTACGATCAGGAATACGATACCGACAACAAAGTCGCTCCATTTACTAGGAACTCCGATAATAACAAGTCCGTTCACCAGAAGCACAACGATGACTGCACCAATGATCGGAGCGCGCACGGAACTTCTCATGCCGCCATTTAAGCTCATGCCGCCAAGAACGATTGCGATGATGACATCCATTTCATAGCCGGATCCATCCAGCGTTGCCACCATACGTGTACTGGCCATGGTAAAGAATGCGGCGATACCGACCAGAATAGCGCAGATCAGGTATGCCAGCAGTCTTGTCTTATCGATTTCAATACCGGACTGTCTTGCTGCAACTGCGTTTTCACCGATGGCTCTGTTCCGCTTGCCAAGAGGAGTCTTGGACATCAGCAGGTAGGAAACCACGATGATCACAACAAGGACGATGACTTTGATCACCCAGTTATCTGCAGCCTTGATCTCCCTTGGCAGAGAAATGTTTCCGTTGGAGATTGTTGTTACAATACCTCGGGTTATGAACTGCATACAAAGGGATGTGATAAACGCCGGCAGATTCAGTTTGACAGTTACGACTCCCATGATCATATAGCAGATGATGGAAACGATAATGCAAAGTGGAAGCACCAGCCATGCGCTGAATCCGGCCTTCAGCAGAAGCATGCCGGAGCTCATCATGGAAAGGCCGAAAATACCGCCGACTGCAAGGTCAAATCCTCCATGGGCATAAAGGAACGAACAGCCAATGGATAAAATGACGATCGTATAAGACTGATCCAGAATGTTATTCAGGTTTCCTTTTGCAAAGATCCTTCCGCGGGAAACGATCGCAAGTACAACGACAACCAGTATCAGGCCAACAAAAGGAAGTATATTTCTTATGTTTCTTTTAATTAACTGCATCATATTCCTCCCTTAGATCATGTAATCGATAAGTGTGTGTTCACTGATGTCGCTGCTTCGCATAAACTCGCCCGATGCTGCCCCATCCTTCATGATCAGGATGCGGTCGCTCATTCCGATGATCTCTGCAAGCTCTTCAGAAATAAGAATAATGGACTTCCCTTCTTTCTTCAGCGAATACATCAACTGATACATGGCCTGTTTCACGCCGATATCCACGCCACGTGTCGGACAGTCCAAGATCAGGATATCTGACTTGTTCCCGATCCACCGTCCAAAAACAACTTTCTGTTTATTACCACCGGAAAGACTGTTTACGCTCTGATTAATGCTTGCACATTTGATAGATAAGAGGTCTCTTTGCTCTTCTACCAGTTTTCTTTCATCGCGTGAGAAAACCAGTCCTGCTTTAGAGAGGTCTTTCAAAGATGGAAGCTCAATATTTTCTGCAACCGTTGCGGTGATCATCAAGGACTCCTGGTCACGGTTCTTGGAGATGTAGCCTACACGGTGCTTGGTTGCAACACTTGGCTGTGTGATCTCTGTACCGTCTCCCAGTTTCACATGCCCCTGCAAAGGTTTTTCAATACCAAATGCAAGCCGGCCGACTTCATGCATACCGCATTCAGAAAGACCGCCGATTCCCAGGATCTCTCCTTTGTGCAGCTGAAGGCTGAAACCTTTTAACTGCCGTCCGTCAAAGACATCCTTTAATTCCAGAACGACTTCTTCGCCATAACTTGGATCATAATCACTTCTGTAATAATCACCAACCAGCTCACGTCCGACCATCAGGGATTTGATCAGTTCCGGCTCCATACGTTCCTTTTCCAGAGTATCGATCAGAACACCATCCCGAAGAACGGTAAGCGCGGTGCAGTGTTCCAGGATCTCATCCAGGTCGTGAGAAATAAAGATAACACCTTTTCCTTCTTCTGCCATGCGGTTGCAGAGATTGTATACGATATCACGTCCGCGCTGGGAAAGTGCGGTCGTGGTTTCATCGACAACCAGAATCGTTGGCTCGTCATACATTGCTCTTGCAATCTCGACAAGTTTACGGTCTTCAAAATTAAGGGAATCAATTGGGGCTTTCGGATCGATATCATCCACACCCAGTTTTAAAAGAACTTCTTTTGCGGCTTTATACATCGCTTTGCGATTCATAAATCCGCCTTTTGTGAACAGTTTTTCTTTTCCGATAAAGATATTATCGGCGACTTTGATCCCGGAGATCGTTCCCATTTCCTGGAGGATCTGGGCAAATCCTTTTTTCTGTGCATCAACCATGCTGGTTGGGTGATATGGCTCACCTTTCAGGTACAGCTCTCCGCTGTCACAGCCGTAAATACCTCCGCAGATGGAGCACAGGGTAGATTTTCCTGAACCATTCTCCCCGATCAAGCCACGAATTTCTCCGGCATATAAGGTGAAGTCAACGCCCTGTAATGCCTTGGTCGGTCCGAAGGTTTTCACGATGTTTTCTGCCCGCAACAATTCTGTAGACATGGTTACCCTCCTTAGAGAATTCAATTCTTTGTTAATTATATCTTTCCGCAGATACAAAGTAAATAAAGAAAGGTCTGCTGAAAGTGAATAGTTTTCTGATTATTGTTGCTTAATTAATAAAAAATAGAAAAATGCTTAAAAAAACAGCCTGTCCGCAGACAGCGGACAGGCTGAAAGTTAATTTCCAAAAAAGCTTATGCTGCATTGCCCAGTTTTTTCGCTTTCTTCTCCTCTTTCACCTGACGGAAGAAATCTCTGGTTTCTCTGTATACCACAGGACTGAGTACGATCAAAGCGATCAAGTTAGGGACTGCCATGAAAGCATTCAGGATATCTGCGATATTCCATACATCTGCCAGACTTAAGGTAGATCCTACAATGACGAAAATGACGAAGACGATTTTATAAATCGTCACGATCACTTTGTTTCCTTTGAAAATGAATTCACAGCAGCGGACACCATACAGTGACCAGCTCATAATTGTAGAAAGAGCAAACAGGCTCAGGCAGACTGCAATAATAACAGAACCGACACCACTTGAAAGAACAGAGCCCAGAGCAGTAGATACGATAGCTGCTCCACCGGATGTTCCCCACTCAAATCCAACTCCGCCTGCATGATAGCTGCAGAGAACAGTAAGGCAGGTCAGTGTACAGATAACGATCGTATCCATAAATACTTCGAAGATACCATAGACACCCT
>JAGCAK010000120.1 GCA_017652745.1 Lachnospiraceae bacterium | reverse complement strand
TCGGTGGTGAAGTCCACACGCATCTGGTATTTGACATCTACGGTGAAGCAGTCGCTGCTGTAACGGATGTAGTTGGAAGCGCTCTTTTCCGTGAAGTCATAATCTGCAATACTTTCAAATTCATAGAAAGCGGTGTAGATCGGATCCATGGTATCGCGGCCAAAGATGTAGCCGTAGTAATCGCAGTCGTCCAGGATGTAAGCTCTTAAGTTGCCGCCCATGTTGATGAAGTGACGGCCCCAAGCGGAGATCGCATTATTGACCAGGCCATCGACGGAATCGATGAATTCCTGTGATGTGGATGCCTGGCAGACGATGGTATCGCTGGTAACGGAAACGCCCAGGTCTGAGCCATCGGCAGCTTTTGCCACAACTTGCGGCTGGTTAGCAAAGCCGGAAACCTTATAGGTTTCAAAGGACGGAACGGAAACAAACCGGGAAGCAGTCTGCAGGGTTTCCGGAACTGCTGCATCCTTTGTCTTGTATGCATCTGTCAGTTCTGTTCCGTTGATGGAAATAGTTGCGCCCTCCGGAACCAGGATGGTATAGGAGAGGGTATTCGGCACGTAGGAAGCGACATCCAATCCGGTCAGCTTCCAGGAGTGCAGACCGAATGCACCTTTGGAATCCTTTCCTAAAGTGACTTTTGCAACGATCTGTCCGTCTGCTGTGATGTTAAAGGACGGAGCCTCTGCACGATAGTCACTGTTCTCGATGTAGGAGAGCTGTTTTCCTTCCATCTGTGCGACGCTTTCGTCGATGATCGTATCCACATTCTCCAGGCACTTGATGTGTTCGGAATTGGATTTCAGGTAAGAAGAAGGATTGCTGCTTAACTGTTTTACAATGCCGGCTACCATGTTGGAAGGCTGATTGTCTTCATATTTCTTGATAAAGGAACTGAAGATGATAAGGCCAACGATCAGGATCACTGCCAGGATGGCACTGTAGATCAGGATAAATTTCTTGAATCCGGATTTTTTCTTTCTGTCGCCGCGGCCGGATGCCATGGAAGAAGTACGGGTATTGCCGCCTCTTCCGCCGCCATCTACAGCGGTACGTACAGACTGACGGGAAGAGGTGCCTCTTCCTGCAGCCTGGCGCGGGGTGACCTGACGAGGCGCTGCCTGACGCGGCTGGGCCTGCTTTGGAGCAGCAGAGCGGACTGTGCCGTCCTGCGGGCTGACTTTACGAGGCTGGGCCTGCGTAGGAGTTCTTCCCTGAACCTGAGCAGGATTTGCTGTTCTTGGGGTAGCAGCACTTGTCCTTCTAGGCGCAGTGGTATTTGCCTGTGCGGCAGAGCGGACAGGACGATCGGATGAGGATGTCCTTACCGGGCGTTCTCCTGCAGCTGTTCTGGTTGGACGGGCGGCACCGCTTTGGGCAGGGCGTGCAGCGGCATTTTGAGCCGGACGGGCCGGAGCTTCTCCAGGTGTACGCGGACGGACCTGACGGACCCGGCGTTCTGCAGACGATGCAGCCTGTGCGCCTTCCTTTCTTGTATTTACAGATTGTTCTAATAAATCGTTTTCTCTATCCATTTGTCTTTCCTAATTATTCTGTATTTTCAGAGTGATTTGCCAGTTATCTTACTAACCATGCGGTCGGGCATTTACGAGGACCGGTCGGGGAGTATGGGTGATTTAAGATCTCTCCGTTGTAGACCATCTGTGAGGAGGTACCGCCGTCCATTGCGCATGCATTGACTGCACCGTACTCAAGCATGATGTAGGCCAGATCTTTGAATGTTGCACCCAGGGAGTCTGCCTGACGTCCATCGACCACAAGGAGCAGGACGGAACCGTCGGCACGCTGGCCGATCGCTGTACGCGGGTTCTTGCCGCCGCCGTATGTTGCGGAGTCTGGAACTTCGTTGATCAGGGCTTCTCCATTCATGACCAGGAAAGGACCAGTGTTATGTGCTGTATAGACGCAGTCGCGAATGCCGTAAGTATTGATCGCTTCATCCAATGTGATATTTCCCATGAAGAACTTATTGTCTCTGGTAAAGCCGGCGATGTGGTAAACCGCATCATATCCGTTATCTTCATAGACGACCTCGCCGTCCGGATTGTAGCCGCTGGAGATAATACATCCCAGAGGAAGGGCAGTGTAGGAATAGCTTCCCATATCCAGGAAGTCACCGCCGTTGACACCGCCGACAACGCCATCGTACCGGTATGCAATCTCTGAAACGACGGAACCCTGGAATTCACCAAAGCTTTCGACCGTTCCGAGGAAGACTCTGGCAGGGTCATGGACGATCATCAGTTTTCCTTTGTAAGAGCCGCCGACCACATCGAGGATCTCAATTTCCTGGGAAGGACTGTTGTTGACGTTGATCTGATCGGAGTCGGTTACGACGCCGTCATCAACGACCGCCATATCAGAAGTACTTAAGATCTTTTCTACTTCTGCGTCTTTCAGGAACATGTGAGGGATCCACTTCATGGCACTGGTCTCATCACAAGATTTCACGAAAAGGACTTTTGCGGATTCTGAAGGACCTTTCTCTAAGATGAAGATCACGCCTAAGATGGCCACTACAAGAAATGCAATGGTGATAAAGAACGTGATCACGATCTTTAAGATGAGAGGAAGTCCCTTTTTCCCGCTTCTTGTTTTACCGCGATTCTGACTCAATTTTCTGTCTCCTTTTTATAAACATAATTCACGTTATTTTACATGACTAATGGTAAAAAGTCTACAATATAAAAGTGATAAAGTTGTGAACGTATTTTTTGCCAGTTTTTATATTTTGATTAAACAGTTTTTTCAAAAGTATTAAATCTTTGGAAAGTGTCTTCTTTCCGTTGACTTCGGTTTTTCCATATGATATCTTCCACCTACGAAAGTCTTTGACCCTGCGTTCGCAGGGGCTTTCCGTAAAGATAAAAGAAAAGGAATCAGTGATGTTCTGCAGAGTTTTTTGTGCGGATATCCTTGGCATTGAAGCCAGACGCATCTGCGTGGAAGCGGATGTCAGCGGCGGACTGCCTGGATTTTACATGGTAGGTCTTCCTTCTTCAGAAGTGAAGGAAGCAAAAGAGAGGGTGCTGCGGGCGATCTCTAATACAGGGATCGATCTGCCGCCCAGAAAGATCACGATCAATCTGTCCCCGGCAAATTTAAGGAAAAGCGGGTCCGGATTTGACCTTCCTATTGCGCTGGCTATTTTAGGTGCTATGGGGATCTTAAATCCTGCCCATCTGAAGGATGCCATGATCCTGGGAGAGTTAAGTCTGGACGGACAGATCAATCCGGTCAGGGGCGTCCTTCCGGTTGCGCTTCTGGCAAAGGAAGAAGGTCTTAAAGAGCTGATCGTTCCGGAGCAAAACCTTAAAGAAGGCGCCGCGGTCTTTGGCATAGGTGTATATGGGGCAAAGGATCTGAAGACCCTTCTGCAAAGGATCGCAGATCCGCAGAAAGATTATGCAAAAGGCGAGGATCTGCAAAATGTCCTTTCAGAGGGGAGATATGCTTATCCGATAGATTTTAGTGAAGTAAAGGGGCAGGAAGTCGCAAAGAGGGCGACGATGGTTGCTGTGGCAGGGTTTCATCATCTTTTGTATGTGGGACCGCCCGGGTCTGGAAAAAGTATGATGGCTGCAAGGATCCCTACGATCTTGAACCCGCTGACCATGGAAGAGTGTATGGAATTATCCCGTATTTATTCTGTGGCAGGACTTTTAGGGGAAGAACCTTTGATGACGCATCGCCCGTTCCGCGCGCCGCATCATACGATCACTTCTGCCGCTTTGGCCGGCGGGTATCAGATCCCGCGTCCGGGCGAGATCTCACTGGCGCATAAAGGTGTGCTGTTTCTGGATGAAGCAGCCGAGTTTAAGCAGGAGACCTTAGAGACATTGCGGACGCCTCTTGAGACAAAGCAGATGGTGATCACAAGATCATCCATCCAGACTGTTTTCCCGGCCGATTTTATGCTGGTCATGGCAATGAACCCTTGTAAGTGCGGTTATTATCCGGATCGGAATCTCTGCTGCTGCACAGAAGCAGATGTGAGGAGATATTTCGGAAAGATCAAAGGGCCCATTCTGGACAGGATCGATGTCTGTATCGGTACAAAGAAGGTGGATATTGGAGATCTGAAACGAGATGATTTGCCTATGACATCGGAAGCGATGCGGAAGCAGATCATCCTGGCGCAGAAAAAACAGCAGGAGCGTTTTGCAGGAGAGGGGATCCTTTTTAATGCCCAGATGGGACCGAAGGAGATCAAAAAGTACTGCGGGCTGGAGCGGGAGGCGGAAGCTCTTCTGGATAAGGCTTACCAAACCTACAATATGACAGCCCGCGGGTATAACAAGACATTAAAAGTGGCCAGAACGATCGCCGATCTTTCCGGCAGGGAGCAGATACAGAAGGAGCATATTATGGAAGCGCTCAGTTACCGGAACGCTTTTGTGGAGAGATTATGATGACAAGAGAAGAAATGTGGTTTGGTCTTTGCAGCTGTCAGGGAATTTACAGGACAGATATTGAACGGATCCTGAAGGCTGTGGAGGATATCAGCAATTTATATGGAAAAAACAAAAGCCGGGTTATTTCAGAGCTGGCCCAGGGCAGCAAACGAACCAATGGGCAGGGTGTGATCACCATTGAACAGGCCCAGGAACTGCGCAAGCGGACAGAGCAAGATGAGATAAGCAGGCTGATGGAGTTAAATGAGAAACGGGGGATCCGGTTTTTAAGTATGGATGCGGCGGATTATCCCAAAAGGCTGCTGGTCTTAAAAGATGCTCCGTATGGCATCTATGTGAAAGGCGCAGTTCCGTCAGATGGACCGACCTGTGGTATGGTAGGGGCAAGAGGGTGTTCCGCTTATGGAAGGTCCATGTCTGAAAAGTTTGCGGCATATCTGGCTAAGGGGCAGGTACAGATCATCAGCGGTATGGCGTTGGGGATCGATGCTGTATGTTCCAGGAGTGCGCTTGCTGCCGGAGGGAAGACCTTTGTAGTTTTAGGGGGCGGTGTGGACGTGATCTATCCAAAGGAGAATACAGATCTTTATTATGAGATTCTGATGAAAGGAGGAGGGGTCCTGAGCGAATATCCCCCTGGAACACCTTCCCTTGCCTGGCAGTTTCCGCACAGGAACCGTCTGATCGCGGCACTGAGTGATCTGCTTCTGGTCATGGAGGCCAGAAAACAAAGCGGCACGCTCACAACAGTGGGATATGCGTTGGATATGGGAAAGGATGTATACGCTCTGCCCGGCAGGGTGACAGATCCTTTAAGTGAAAGCTGTAATCTGCTGATCCGGGAAGGAGCCGGGATGCTATCCTCGCCGGAAGAAGTGCTTTCCCTTCTGACCGGGCGTTCAGATGAAATAAGTAAAGAGGGTAAAAGCAGCAGGGAAAGCCAAAAAGCAGAGTTTTCCGATCCGAAGGCAGAAAGTCTGTATGCTGCCCTGGACTGGGACGCCAGAAGCCTGGAGGAGATTGCCCAAAAAGCACAAATGAAGGCCGAAGAGACAGCCTCTCTGATCACGTATTTAGTATTGGACGGGTGGGCAAAAGAAGTCTCTCCGGGATATTATGTGAAAACTTGAAAAAAATAAATTCGGTTGACAGGAAGGGGACATTAGTGTTATTTAGTTTAACTTGTAAGAAAATGTTTGCATGAGAGGATTTTATCTATGGCAAAGAATTTAGTGATCGTGGAGTCCCCGGCCAAAGTGAAAACTGTGAAAAAATACCTTGGCAGCAGCTATGATGTAGTTGCTTCCAAAGGCCATATCAGGGATCTTCCTAAGAGCTCTTTAGGCATTGATGTAGAAAATGATTATGAGCCGAAATATATTACTATAAGAGGAAAAGGTGATACGGTAGCTGAGCTGAAGCGGCTGGCAAAGGAAGCAAAAAAAGTTTACCTTGCAACCGACCCTGACCGCGAGGGAGAGGCTATCAGCTGGCATCTGGCCAAAGCATTAGGGCTGGATGAAAAGAAACAGGCCCGTATCACATTTAATGAAATCACAAAATCAGCGGTTGCTGCATCGTTAAAGAATTCCAGAGAGATCGATATGAATCTGGTGGATGCGCAGCAGGCAAGAAGAGCCTTAGACCGCCTGGTCGGATACGGCATCAGCCCGATCCTGTGGGAAAAGGTCAAAAGAGGTCTGTCTGCAGGCCGTGTACAGTCAGTTGCTCTGCGTATGATCTGTGACCGTGACGAGGAGATCGACCGGTTTGTTCCGGAAGAATACTGGCTGTTGGATGCACTGGTGCATATCCATGGAGAGAAGAAGCCTATCGTTGCACGCTTCTTTGGAGACCATAACGGCAAGATCGACATCCATAACAAACAGGAACTGGATCAGATCATGGCGCATCTGGATGGAAATGAGATGGTGATCGAGGATATCAAGCATACCCCTCGTGAAAAGAAGGCACCGCTTCCATTCGTAACTTCCACACTGCAGCAAGAGGCATCCAAAGCACTGAATTTCTCCACCCAGAAGACAATGCGGATCGCGCAGCAGCTGTATGAAAGCGGACATATTACTTATCTGCGTACGGATTCTGTCCGTATTTCCGATGAGGCAGTGGCAGCAGCGAAAGACTATATCGGAGAAACCTATGGCAAAGAATATGTCAGCTACACCAGTGCACAGGGAAAATCCGGCAGTAAGGTGCAGGATGCACATGAAGCTATCCGCCCGACGGATATCACTGTTGTGCCGGATATGCTGAAGACAAAACTGGACCGTGATAATTTCCGCCTCTACCAGCTGATCTGGAAACGTTTTGTGGCCAGCCGCATGACCAATGCGCGCTTTGAGGTAACATCGATCCAGTTTGCAGCCGGAGATTATTTATTTAAGGCAAATGCATCCAAGCAGATCTTTGACGGCTTTATGAGCGTCTATACATCTGCGGATGAAGAAAAAGAAGAGAAAAACAATGTCGTATCTAATCTGACTGCGGATGCGAAGATCGACAGCTGCGAGTATGATCCGTCGCAGCATTATACACAGCCGCCGGCTCATTTTACGGAGGCTTCGCTGGTCAAGGCAATGGAGGAGGCAGGCATTGGACGTCCGAGTACCTATTCCCCGACTATTACGACCATTCTGGCACGCCGTTATGTACGGAAAGATAAGAAGAACCTGATGGTTACCGAACTGGGCAAAGTGGTCAATGATATCATGGTCACTGCGTTCCCGGAGATCGTAGACGTGCAGTTTACCGCAAAAGTGGAGGATAAACTGGATAAGATCGAAGAAGGCGATATGGAGTGGAAAACGATCCTGCGTGAGTTCTATCCGGGATTAAAAGATTCCATTGATGCAGCCAGAAGCAAACTGACAAAGATTAAAGTAAAAGATGAAGAGACCGATGTGATCTGCGATAAATGCGGCAGAAACATGGTCATCAAATTTGGGCCGCACGGCAAATTCCTGGCATGCCCGGGATTCCCGGAGTGCCGCAATACCATGTCTATCGTGGAAAAGGCTGGCGTAAAATGTCCAAAGTGCGGCAAGGAACTGATCGTCCGGAAGACAAAAAAAGGCAGACGTTATTATGGCTGCGAAGGGTATCCGGACTGTGACTTCATGTCCTGGACCAAACCGGGAGATAAGACCGCCGGAAAAGAAGAGGAACCTGTTACAGAAGAAGCATGAAGCGAACGATTCGAAATTATTTGATCCGTATCCTGATCATGGTCGTCATATCGGCCATTGTTGTGCTGGTCGCAAGAGCGCTTCGCCCGAGTTACGCGGATTCTGCAGAGCAGAGAGCCGGAGCAGAGATCACGGAAAAATATGATCTGACATTGTGGTATTACGATGCAGACCTTAAGAATTACATGGAAGTCGTCAAAAATGAGTACTTCCGTCATTGTGGTCTGCGTGTAGACTGTCAGCTGGTTCCTGTGGTCGATTTCTTTGAACAGATCAATTCCCGCAATTTAGTTGGGAAAGATGCACCGGATCTGTATGTTACGGGAACGGATAAACTGGAGGAAGCTTATCTGGGCGGCGTTGCCCGTGTGAATGAGGACACGGAGACGTATTCCCTGCGAAACTATTCCCGTAATGCGCTTTCTTCCGTCATGTATGACGGAAAGATGATCGGTTATCCACTTTGTTTTGACACCGCGTTTTTTGTCTATAACAAATCCTTACTGGAAGAAAAACCAAACTCTTTTGCTGAGATTGAGGAAATGTCGGCTTCCTTTGTGAAGGATCCGGAGTCTGTTGTCGATATGGTCTTGCTATACAATGTAGAGGATATGATCAGCAATTATCCATTTATCGGTGCTTATCTGGATCTGGGCGGCGTTAATGGCGATGATGTGAACTCCTTTAACGTTTACGGCGAAGAAATGCTGGAAGCCGCTTATTTCTATCAGGAACTGAGTGCCAATCTGCATACGGATATGGAAACGACAACGTATGATCTGGCAGAAAACAGTTTTGTTTTCGGCCGTAGTATGATGTCCATCCTGAACTGTCGTTCCCTTGCGGCATTGAATAAAAACGGAACCGATTATGTGATCTGTAAGATGCCGAAACTCAATGAAGAATTAACTACGAAAACTCTTTCCGCAAACTGGTGCGTTTGTGTCAATCCGGGCACGTCTGATCCGGAGCGCGTCATTCAGCTTGCGAAATTCATGACCTTTGATAGAGCGGACCTGATTTACGGCGCAACCGGCTACATGAGCTGCGCAAGACTTACTTACAAAGAGAAAGGTTTTGCGGATGTATATGCACAGTATGAGATGTCCGGAAGTCTTCCGAAACTGATCGAGACGGAAGAGATGTGGAAGGAGCTTAAGACCCTGCTGAATAACATCTGGAATGGCTCGGATGTTGCGGCAGAGTGCAGCCTGTTCCAGTCCAAGGTCCATGATCTTTTAATGTTCCGTAGAGAAGGAAATCAATAAGAATAATTGACATAATTGTTACAAAAGTATTGCAGAAGTTGTTAATATTTTGTAAACTGTTGGGGTCAGAGGTTCTTTTCTATCTTTTTGATGGAGGAGAACATGAATAATAGAAAAATTATTAAAATTTTACTGGCAGTATTGTGTTTTGTGGCCGCAGGTATTCTTTTTACGTACCTGACAAAGAAGCCTCCGGCAGAGCCCGCAAAGGGCGCTGTTTCAACGGAAATGGAAACGTTTTCCGAGGAAGAGAGCACATCTGAAACACCGGCTTTTGTCTGTGTGCACATATGCGGCAGTGTGAATCATCCGGGGGTTTATTATCTGGAAGAAGGTGCCCGGATCCATGAAGCGGTGGAACTGGCAGGCGGAATGACACAGGACGCTGCAGGTGATGTGATCAATCTGGCAGAAGTGGTCTGTGACGGAGAAAAAATCTATATCCCCAGCAAGGAAGAGCTGGCAGAAGGGTTTAGCGTTGAAGATCCGCAGAAGGCAGATGACGGCCTGGTAAACATCAATACGGCTTCGCTGGATGAATTAAAGAAGCTGCCGGGAATCGGCGATATCAAGGCAGAGGCGATCATCGCATACCGGGAAGAAGCAGGCAGGTTTGACAGCATCGAGGACATCATGAATGTTTCTGGCATCAAAGATAGTTCCTACGAGCAGATCAAGGATTATATAAAGGTATAGGGATTATGAGTAAAGTATTGGTCGTGGATGATGAGAAACTGATCGTCAAGGGAATCAAGTTTTCCCTGGAGCAGGACGGCATGGATGTGGAATGCGCTTACGATGGAGAAGAGGCATTGTCCATGGCCCAGAAATGTGAATATGATGTCGTGCTCCTGGATATCATGCTTCCAAAAATGGATGGTTTTGAAGTCTGCAAGGCGATCCGTGAATTCTCAAATATGCCAATCATTATGCTGACCGCAAAAGGCGGGGATATGGATAAGATCCTTGGCCTGGAATACGGGGCAGATGACTATATTACGAAACCGTTTAATATCCTTGAGGTTAAGGCAAGGATCAAGGCTATGTTCCGCCGGAGCAGACGCGGGAACTTTGCAGAGGCACCGGGCGAGATCGTTAAAAATGATCTGCGCATGGATCTGGATGCAAGAAGAGTGTTTATCAAGGATAAAGAGGTCAATCTGACTGCCAAGGAATTTGACTTGCTGGAGCTCCTTGTTAACAATCCGAATAAAGTCTACAGCAGAGAGCAGCTTCTGAGTATCGTCTGGGGTTATGAGTATCCGGGCGATGTCCGTACGGTAGACGTACATGTGAGAAGACTTCGCGAAAAAATCGAAGAGAATCCAAAAGAGCCAAAATATGTAAATACAAAGTGGGGAGTGGGTTACTATTTTAAAGCGTAGTAAGGTCTTCTTTTCGAGCCTGCGTTTTCGAATATTATTCATAATTATCGTAGCCGGCGTCATCCCGCTGCTCATTCTGGAATTTGTTGTGATGAACGTAGCGGAGAGCACGGTCATCGAAACCAGAAAGAAAAACGTCAATGCCCAGTTTTCGGTACTGGGTTCTTATTATTCCAAATCTATCAATGCACAGTCCAATGATATGGGCAGTAAGTTTGATGACATGGCGGAAGAAGTCGCCAATGTCTTTTTAAACCGTATTCAGATCATTGACCGGAGTTTTAATATCGTCAGTGATACTTATCAGATCAATAAAGGAAAACTGTGTATTTCTTCGGATGTCAATAAGTGTTTTAACGGCAACAACCAGGCATATGCGGATAAGAAAAACAAATGTATTGTCCTGACCCAGGCCATTAAAAGCCCGGATTCGCAGGACATCAACTATGTCATGTTTGCAACATCCTCCATTGCTGATATTTATACTGCAATGGATTCGATCCGGCTTGTCGTGGCGGCTGTCGTGATCATTCTGGTCGTGGTGCTGCTCGGGTTTGCGTTCTTTGCGTCTTACCGGATGGTCAAACCGTTCCGTAAGATCGAAGAGACCATTGAGCATATCGGAAAAGGCGGTACAGCAGAACGTATTAATCTGTCCGGAAGCAGTGAGATCGAAACGATCTCTAATTCCTTTAACATGATGCTGGATCGGATCAACCAGCTGGAAGAATCCCGTCAGGAATTTGTTTCCAATGTCTCGCATGAATTGAAGACTCCGATCACTTCTATGAAGGTGCTCGCTGAATCATTGGTAGGACAGCAGGGTGTTCCGGAAGAACTGTATCAGGAGTTTATGGGTGACATCATCGGTGAGCTGGATCGTGAGAATCTGATCATTTCCGATCTGCTGACCCTGGTCAAGATGGACCGCACCGGTCTGGAGATGAATATCTCGCAGGTCAACATCAATGATCTGATCGAAGCACAGCTCAGGCTCCTTCGTCCGCTTGCTGCGGAGAAAAATATTGAGCTGGTCTTTGAAAGTTACCGCCCGATCATCGCTGAGGTGGATGAGACCAAATTCTCGATGTGTATTTCCAACCTGGTCGGAAATGCCATCAAATACAATAACAATGACGGCTGGGTCCATGTTTCCCTGAACGCGGATGCCACCTATTTCTACGTTAAAGTGCAGGATAACGGTTTTGGTATTCCGGAAGAAAGTCTGGAGCATATTTTTGACCGCTTCTACCGCGTGGATAAAGCAAGAGACCGTGCAACCGGCGGAACCGGACTGGGTCTTGCTATCACCAGAAGTATTGTTACCGCACATTACGGCACGATTAAAGTTTTCAGTGAAGTGGATGCAGGATCTACGTTTACCATGCAGATCCCGCTGACGCATGTACCGGAATAAACATATGAAAAAAGCTAAGAAATTATTCGCCATTATGATCATGCTGCTTCTTTGTGTGGGGATGTTATCCTCGCTTTCCGCATGTGGAAAAAGGAATGCGGCAGAGGAAGATCTCTATATGATCTATTACTGCAATCAGGATGCGGATGATCTGATCTACCAGGAAACGGAAATTAAAGGTTCTGCTTCCATGGAGCAGGTGGATCTTACTCAGCTGCTTTTGGATACCATGTTTACGTATGATCCGGAGAATACGACGTATTATTCCGTGAAGCCTAGGGATGTCCATCTGAATGGTATGATCATCAAAGATGGTGTTATTACATTGGATTTTGATTCCAATTATCTGAAAATGTCCAACGTGCGCGAGATCCTGATGCGTGCGTCGGTCGTGCTGACGCTCATCCAGATCAAGGGAATTGATGGTGTTGCGTTTACGGTGGAGGGAGAAGCGGTCACCGATGGAAAAGGAAATGCCATCGGCACCATGACCAGGGAGCGTTTTGTAAACGTTCTCCTGAATGAAGAAGGTATGCTCAAGCAGGAGTCAGATCTCAGGCTGTATTTTGCTGATGATAATAACGAAAAGCTTGTTCCGATCACTTACCGTTTTACGATCGATAACAGTAACTCTTCTCTGGAGGAGTATATTGTTGCCAAGCTTATTGAGGGCCCGGAAAAAGGCGTGGCCAATCCAACGATGGGCAAAAACATCAAGGTGATCAGTGTGGTGACGACTGATTATATCTGCTATGTAAATTTTGATCCATCTTTCCTGGAGCAGAATCAGGTGGTCAGCGATGAGCTGATGATCTATTCCATAGTGAATTCCTTATGTGATCTTCCGTACGTGAATGGAGTGCAGATCTTAGTGGATGGGGAATCCGAGATCATGCTGCATAAAACGTTTTCTCTGGCACAGGTCCTGCGCAGAAATACGGATCTGATCACAAAATAAACCCTATCTGAACTTTATATGTCTTTTTTATGATGCGGCGAAAACTCTTTTTGGCAGCTTTAGTTTTGGCAGCTTTCTTTTTTGTTCTGATCGTTATCTTTCGGTTTGATCTTCTTCCTGCCATGCCTAAGCAAAATGCTGCCGTGATCCTGACGGGAAAAGTGCATAAGATCGAAGAGAAGGAGAAGCAGGTGCTTCTTTTTCTTTCTCATGCAAAAGGGGAAGATGGCGAGAGGATTTCTTCTTATGGCCATGTGATCGTGACTGTTTCGGCAGTACAGTTTTCGTCCGGGGAGATAAGGATCGGAAACCGGATCAAAGCACCCTGTAACTATATGGAATTTGGAAAAGCCAGAAATGCAGGGAACTTTGATGAAGAGAGCTATTACCGGTCGATGGGGATTTCCGGCAAGTTCCGTCTGCAGAAAAAAGGAAAGATAGAAATTACAGATGATTCTTTTGATGCGGGACGCCAGTGGCTCTTTGAGATCCGCCGGAAGATACGCCGTATTTTTCAGAGCATTCTGGAAAGAGATGAGGAAAAAGCAGGCATCTTTTCGGCTATTGTGCTGGGCGACAGATCCGGCGTTGAGTCGGATGTGAAGAACTTGTATCAGAAAAACGGGATCGCACATGTTCTGGCGGTATCCGGTCTGCATATCTCTCTAATAGGCATGGGTCTATTCAGGCTTTTGCGGAAACAGTTTTACACACCGGTATCGGCGATCCTTTCCGGTAGCGTGATGGTCCTCTTTTGTATCTTAAGCGGAGGGAGCGCTTCTGCTATTCGCTCGACCACGATGTTCCTGCTGCGCATGATTGCAGCAATACGGGGAAAGACTTTTGATCTTCTTTCCGGGCTTTCTTTTGCCGGATTATTGCTTTTGCTGACCAATCCGCTATACTTGACCAACTCAGCGTTTCTTCTTTCTTTTGGAGCTATTCTTGGCCTGGCTCTGCCTGGTCACGCTGCAGAGAACTTTCTTTCTCTCCAGAATTCTGTCGGAAAAGCTTTTTTTGCCAGTCTGTCTGTTTTTCTGATGACAGCCCCCGTCCTGATGAGTATCTATTTTGAGATCAGTCTGTTCAGTGTCCTTTTAAATCTGGCTGTCATCCCCTTGATGAGTTTAATCTTAGGAAGCGGGATCCTGGGTGGGATCAGCGGCTTATTGTCTCTGGCGCTGGCCCGTTTTGCTATTGGTCTGGGGACGTATCTTCTTTCTTTTGTGGAGATTTTATGCCGGATCCTGGACTATCTGCCTTTTCTGGTTTTTATTACAGGAAAACCAGGTACCGTGCGGATCCTTTTGTTTTACGCGCTGCTGTTAGGAGGAACGGTTTTATGGGGCTGGTGGGTCAGAAGAGAGCGGGCAGGGATATCGTTCTTTCGTAATAAGCCTGAACGATGGAAGTGGTGCTGCATTGGCATTTGGATCCTGCTGCTTTTGTTTGTATTGTTCCTGCGCATCCCGCATCACGATCTGCAGATCACGTTTCTGGACGTGGATCAGGGAGATGCCATTTTGGTCGAGATGCCTTCCGGGGAGGTTTGTCTGATAGACGGCGGGTCATCATCCATTTCGGATGTTGGTACACGGCGGATGGAGAGCGCTTTAAAGTACTATGGGATCTCTGAGATCGATTATGCTTTTGTGTCCCATACAGACAGTGACCACTTTTCGGGGATGCTGGAACTGATGGAAGAGAGCGGGGCAGGAAGCATCCGCATCCGGCATCTTTGCCTTCCTGTTTTTGAAGGAAATGAGAATCAGACTCTTCTGGTGACGGCGGCTGAGAAGAGGGGAGTTCCGGTCACGTTCCTTTCCTCCGGGATGACGTATTCTTTTGGCAAGGTGCATCTTACCTGTCTTCATCCAGCTTCCGGCAAAACTTATTCCAATGTGAATGCGGCCAGCGAGGTGCTGTCTTTGACCTATGGCGGCTTTTCGGCTTTGTTTACCGGAGACCTGGAACAGGAAGGAGAGCAGGAACTGCTTCATCGTTTTCCCTCCCTGGATCATGATCTGCTGAAGGTGGGGCATCATGGCTCCAGGGATGCATCATCGTCAGCTTTTCTGGATGCTGTCTCACCACAGATTGCCGTGATCTCTGTAGGTGTAAAGAATCCATATGGCCATCCGCACAAAGAGGCCCTGGAACGGCTGAATGAGTGCGGAGCGCAGATCTATCAGACCGCAGAAAAAGGACAGATCCGGGTGCGGGTCGATCAAACGGGTACGGTGACGATACATACGATGTTTTGATTATCATTTTTCAACGATACGCCTAATACTTGCACTTCTGTTGAAAAAACCTTCACATTTTTACCAAGAAACAGCGTAAAAAGGGGATAAAGCACGTACTTATGAATGCTTTTTCAACAGCATGGCCAATCCGTCCATCTCTGTTGAAAAAAACACAATTATTTTGCAACAGATTAAGAAGAATCAGACTTGCCGTTGAAAAAGCATAAGAAAAGTGTCAGATCCATCGACAAAAAGGGTTTTTGGGATACTCCTGAGTCAACTTTTTTCAACAGGTTAAGCAGAATAGGGTATTATGTTGAAAAATGAAAAACGATGATTATTAAAAAGTTGTTTGAATGGAAGATATTAACACAGGATCCAGAGAAGTCTGCTGGGACGAATCACGAACAAGGGGAAACTTGAGATAATCGGCATTCTGCGCTATAGTTAATAAGATCAAAAGAAAGGAAACGAAGGAAGTTGGCGGTGATCCAGTTTTCCAAAGACTCTCTTGCAAATGTCTATCTGTTTTACGGGGAAGAGAGTTATAAGAAACGTATTTACCGGGACAGCCTGAAAACGGCTGCCATCGGAAATAATGAGATGAATTACTCTTATTTTGAGGGGAATTCGATCAATTTCAACAGCGTTTATGACAGTGTCGTGACGCTTCCTTTCTTTGCGGATAAACGGCTCGTTGTCGTGGAGAATTCCGGTAAGTTCAAGGGAAAGGCAGCAAAAGAGGCTGAGGATGGTGCAGATGATGAAAAGGTATCCGGGGGCGATGAAATGCTCCTTAAGATTCTGGAGGATCTCCCGGAGAGCACCTGTCTGGCATTCTTTGAGGATAGCGCTGCCAAAAATAAAAAGATCTTCAAACTGATCAAGGAAAAGGGTCAGGTCATCGAGTGTGCGGCTGATGCAAAAGAGGATGTCGTCAACTGGATGGCGAAAGGATTTGCACAGGCCGGAAAGAAGATCCGAAAAAGCACCATCCTTCTGATCCTGGACCGCGTGGGGGTTGATTATGACCGCCTGCGCATGGAGTATGAGAAGATCATCGGCTATACCGGGAACCGGACAGAGGTCACGGATGATGATGTCATGGCGGTCACGCTGGCTGATATTGAGTCCAAGATCTTTGATATGCTGGAGGCAATGAGCCGCAAGGATGTCCGCACTGTCCTGGATAAGTATTACGATCTGCTGGCTAATCAGGAATCGCCATTCTATATTCTCGCGATGATCCGGATCCAGTTCCGGACCCTTCTGCAGACGGCAGAACTGCGGAATAAGGGTTATTCCACGATCGACGTGGCTAGAATGCTCCGAAAGAGAGATTTCATCATCCGGAATGCGGAAAGCTGTCTGCGGGCAGGATTGAAAATGAAAGATGTCAGGGATATTCTGGAGGAGATATCTGATACGGACCGGAGGATCAAGATGGGAGAGGTCACGGACCGCATAGGCCTGGAGACATTATTAGTAAAAATATCAACCTGAAAGAGGAATCATCATGAATATGCAGAAAAAAGCGATTCGCGACGAAGTCACCGCAAAAAAACAGAAATTGACAAAGGAGCAGGTGGAGAGCTATTCCGCAGCGCTCCTGAAGAGGTTCTGTGCGTTAACGGCTTATCAGGAAGCCGAATGTATTTATGCTTATATGTCTTTCAATGAAGAAGTCCTGACAATGCCGATCATCGAGCGGGCCTGGGCGGACGGCAAACGGGTTGCTGTGCCAAAGACTTACGCTTCCGGGAAAAAGCGGAACGATAAGGGTAAGATTGTCCCGGATTTCATGGAATTTATTTACATCGAATCTGCGGAAGACTGTACCAAAGGATATATGGGAATCCCGGAACCGGCCGACGCGATCTGCGGGATCGATGAGATGGGAGACCTGGACCTTTCCAAAGCGCGCATCGCGGAGGAGAAAAAGGTGCTGATCCTGATGCCGGGGCTGGCATTTGACCGTCAGATGAACCGCATCGGTTACGGCGGCGGGTTTTATGATAAATACCTGCATCATCACAAGGAAACGCACTTTACGAAAGTCGCTCTTTGTTTTTCTTTCCAGCTGTATGATCATATACCTACAAAAGGGCATGATGAGAAGATGGACCTGATCCTGACACCGGACGAGGTCCTGTCATAAAATAGATTGATTTTTCGCAAAAAATAAGCATTTTCTTACTTGACATGCCGGGATGCGGATGCTAATATATCACAGTCGTTTGAAATCGAAGCAGAGTATCCACTCTCACCTCGTCGCAATTGGGCGCACGTTGGTTTAATATTTCAGACACTCCCAAGGGGTGTGTTTGGACATTTGTGGATAGCTTGCTCGCTATCCATTTTTTTGTGCAATGTGAGCACGGGCTATGAGCTGGTTCAAATGACACAGGTATTTCTTTTATATGATGACACTTAGGAGGTGTGCTATCGACAATTTAATTAATGAACAAATAAGGGAAAAGGAAGTCAGGCTCATTGGTGAGTCGGGGGAACAGATCGGTATCGTTTCCATCGAGGAAGCCAGAGCAAAGGCCGATGAAGCGGGTGTGGATCTGGTCCTGATCGCACCAAAGGCGCAGCCGCCTGTCTGCAAGATCATTGATTACGGCAAATACCGTTATGAGCAGGCGCGGAAAGAGAAGGAAGCTAAGAAGAAACAGAAGACCATCGAGATCAAAGAAATCCGGCTGTCTCCGAATATCGATCAGAACGATATTAAGACTAAGGCGAACACAGCCAGAAAGTTCATTGAGAAAGGCGATAAAGTCAAAGTCGCACTGCGTTTCAGGGGCAGGGAAATGGCCCACATGCAGGACAGCAAACATGTGCTGGATGACTTTGCTGAGCTTCTTGCGGACATCGCCATCGTTGATAAAGCACCTAAGGTGGAAGGCAGGAATATGGTCATGTTCCTGAGCAAAAAGAAATA